>JAIRNQ010000176.1 GCA_031257955.1 Deltaproteobacteria bacterium
TGAGGTTGTCTATGGCCCGATCTATCAGCTGGCTGCGGTCGTAGACGGTGACCAGCTCCACGCCTTCGGGAAGGCTGGGTTTCAATTCCTCAATTTTGTTTTTAACCGCCTCGATGACCTTGCGGGCGTTTTTGCCCGAGCGCATCAAAACCACGCCCCCGGCCACTTCGCCTTGGCCGTCGAGATCGGCTATGCCCCGCCGCATCTCCGGGCCCAGGCGGACGTCGGCCACCCGCTCCAAAAATATCGGCGTCCCTTCCGGGTCGGTCATGAGGCGGATCTTTTTAAAATCCTCCAGGGAGGTCAGATAGCCGTTGGCCCGAACCATGTACTCGGCCCCGGCCTGCTCGACCACCGAGCCCCCGGTCTCCTGGTTGCCGGCTTGGACGGCCATCATGGCCATCTCCAAGGTAACCCCAAACCTGGCCAGTTTGAGGGGATCGACCACTATCTGGTATTCCTTGACCGCCCCGCCTATGGCCGCCACCTCGGCCACGTCCTCCACCGAAGAGAGCTCGAAGCGCAGCAGCCAGTCCTGGAGCGACCGCAGATCCGAGAGATCCCTTTGGCCGGTCCTGTCTATCAAGGCGTATTCATAGACCCAGCCCACCCCGGTGGCGTCTGGCCCCAGCGAGGGGCTGACCCCCTCCGGCAGGCTCCCCTGGACCTGGTTCAAGTTTTCCAGGACCCGGCTCCTGGCCCAGTAGAGGTCGGTGGAGTCGTCAAAAATCACGTAGACGAAGGAGTCCCCGAAGGCCGAAAAGCCCCGGACAGCCCGGGCCCCGGGCACGGTCAGCATGGCCCTGGTTAGGGGGTAGGTGACTTGATCCTCGACCAGCCTGGTGGCCTGGCCCGGATAAGGCGTCCTGATGATGACCTGGACGTCGGAAAGATCCGGCAGGGCGTCGACGGGAGTGTGCCAGACCACCCAAAGTCCCCACAGGGTAAGGATAACCGAGGCCATCAATACTAGCGGCCTATTGTCCACGCATAGCCGCGTCAGCTTGGCGATCATGTTTTGCTCCGAGAAAAATGGTCCCCGCCGTCCCCGCTGGGGGCCGGCGGCCCAAAGATGGGCGCGTCCGGTTTACCGCGCTCCGCCGTGGCCGGCGTGGCCCCCGTCGGTGGCCGGCTGGGCCGTGTCCTTCACGGCGCCCGTCCCGTCGGATCCCGTTGGCCCGTCGGGCGCTTGGCCGGCCGCCGGGGCCGACTCGGTCCCGGTCGGTCGCCGCATGCGTTCCAGGGCCCCGGTCAGGTTGGCCTCTGAGTCGATAAGGAAAAGTCCGGAGACGACCACCGAGTCGCCCTCGTCCAGGCCCCCCGAAATGGCCGTCTTGCCGCCCGAGGAACCGGCCACGGTCACCAGCTTCGGGAGAAAGGTGCCGTCGGCGGATCTGGTAATGACCCTCTTCTCCTCCCCGAGATCTATAAGGCTCTGGGTGGGGACGATCAGGCCCTCGGGACCGGGTCCCCTAAGCCTGACCGAGGCGGTCAGGCCCGGTTTCAGGCGGCCGCCAGGGTTGGGGACGGTCAGGCGCAGGGGCACGGTCCGGGTCTCTTGCTTGGCCTTGGCCAAGACCGTTTGTTCGGAGACCTCGAAGACCTCGCCGGGCCAAGCCGCCGCCGTCACCCTGGCCCGGCCGCTTTGGGCCAGGGCCAGATCCGTTTCCGGGACCTCGGCCGTCACCCATATGGGGTCAAAGCCTTGAATCACGGCCACGGTCATGTTTTTTTCCACGTTCATGCCCGGATAGACGTCCAGGGCGGTTATGGCCCCGGAGACCGGGGCCAAGAGCCTTAGGGTGGTTTGGACCTTGCCGGTTTTTTCCACCTCCGTGAGCATCTCTTCCGGCATGCCGTTTAGCCTCAGCTTTTCCCTGACCCCGCCAATGAGTTTTTGGTCGGCCCTCTGGTTTTTCAAGAGTAGATACTCGCTTTGGTCGGAGGCCCAGGCCGGGACGGTGATCTTGGCGATCTCCTGGCCGGCGGTTACCGTGTCGCCCACGGCCAACGGGGCGATTTCCGTCACGAAACCCTCGGCCCGGGGTTGGACCCTGGCTTCCTGGTAGCGGTTAAACTCCACGTTGGCCGAGACCTCCCTGACCCAAGCCAAGCGGCCCTTTTCGGCCGGGACGGTTTTTACCCCCAAATTTTGCGCCTGGACCGGGTCTATGGCCACCCCCCGGCCCCCGCCGGCGTCGGCGTAACGGGGAATCAGGTCCATGTCCATGAAGGGGGACTTGCCCGGCGGGTCAAAATGGGTGCCCGGGTACATGGGGTCGTACCAATACAACACCTCCGGCGCCGCCTCCCCGGCCGGTCCGCCCGGGCCGGAAGCCTGGGCCGCTCCGGTTCCCCCGAGCCCGCCGGCCGGATCCAAGGCCACCGCCCCGGTTCGCTCGGATCCGTCCCATAGGGCCCCCCGTAAACGGGGTGCCCCAAATGCCCCGGCCAGGGCGCCGACCACCAGGCCGACCACCAACATAGCGAAATGTTTTGAGACCATTTTAGGCTCCTTCGGTTACCCGCCCGTCGCCCCGCCTTTTCGACGGGGCCCGGGGAGGCTCTTTAAGGTCACATCTTCTCCAGATCTACCAGGGCGTAAGACGGCCCGGCCGGCCCGACGTCGAAGCGTATGTCCAGCCTGACCTTGTCTCCGACGGCCAGACCTTCCAGGAGCGACGGGTCTTCGGCCGTAAAGCCCATGGTCATGGCCTCCCAGCCCACCTGGGGGATGGCCCCATGGTTGACCACCACCCGATCGTTGGCCAAATCAATCTCCACCACTTGGCCGTCGGTCGAGTAAACCCTCGACTCCGCCGGCGCGGCCGCCGCGGCGCCCCCGCCGTGGTCGTGGTGCTGGGCCCAAGCCAGCCCCGGGACTAAAACAATAGTCACTAAAAATAGCGCCGCCAAAAGGGCCGATCCCTTCCTCGTCGCGGACTGCCCAAAAATAAACGAAGGCAATATACATCTTTTCATCTTTTACTCCAAAAATACCGGGCGGTACCGCCGCCCGGGCGTTTATTCGGAAGGCGCCAAGTCTTCCGGAAATCCCCCGCCCAGTGAGGCGAAGAGCGAGATGTCGTTTAAAATCTGGTCTTTCTTGATCTCCAAGAGATCCAGCTCGGCCTCAAGGACGCTTCTCTGGGCCTCGAGGACCTCCAGATAGCCGATGACGCCGTTTTGGTAACGGTTGGTGGCCAGTTCCAAGACCCGCCTTTGGATGCCCAGGTAATTGGCCTGGGCCTTGAGCCTTTGGGCCAGGCGTTCGCGCAGACCCAATGTGTCGGCCACTTCCTTAAAGGCGTTCTGGATGGCCTTTTCGTAGTTGGCCACGGCGATGTCTTTTCTCACTTCGGCCATGTCCAGGTTGGCCCGGTTCCGGCCGGCGTTAAAAATGGGGATGGTGATCCGGGGCCCGAAGGACCAGACCCCGCTTTGGCCGCCGAGGAGGGACTCAAAGTCCATGCCCATGACCCCCAAGGAACCGGTCAGGCTGATGGAGGGAAAGAAGGCCGCCCTGGCCGCCCCGATGTTGGCGTTGGCCGCCTTAAGGGCCCGTTCGGCCTCGGCCACGTCGGGCCTGGCCAACAGGACCTCCGAGCGGATGCCCGCCGGCAATGTCAGTTTGGGCCACTTCAACAGCTCAATGGCCTTGGGCAGGTCCGCCCGCCCGAAGTCTCCCACCCAGAAAGACAGGGCGTTTTCGGTGGTGACCAAATCGGCCTTTCGGGCTTCCAGCTGGGCTTCGGCGAAGGCCACCATGCCCCTGGCCTGTTCCAGTTCCAAGAGATCGGCCTGGCCCGAACGGATCCTCTCCTCGACGAAGGCCCGGGAGACCCGGAAACTCTGGAGGTTCCGCTCCATGAGCCTGACCCTTTCGACGGCCAGCCGGTTGTCCAGGTAGGCCCCGGCCACCGAGGCCACCAGGCCAATCTTGGCGTAGCGCCCGGCCTCGACCGTGCCCAGATAAGACTCCATGGCCGCCCGTTCCAAATCCCCCAGCCGGTTTAGGTAATCTATCTCGAAGGCCGGGAGCATAATGGCCGCCTCGTAGCTCTCCTGGGTCATCCGGCCCGTCCCGCCCGAGGTCCGTTCGGAGATTTCCCCTTCAACCATGGGAAAACGCTCGGATCTGGCCATGCCGAAATTGGCCCGGGCCTCCAAAATCATGAGCGAGGCCACCCGCAGGTCCCGGTTTTTGGCCAGGGCCGTCCCGACCAAGGCCCGCAACCTGGGCTCGGGCAAAAACTCCTCCCAGCCCGGCAAGGCCGGACCGGCCAAGGCCTCCGGTCCCTCGGCCAGTAAGGCCGCCGAGGCCTCCCCGACCGTGGCCGGCACCGGGGCGGCCGGCCTCGCGTATTCCGGGGCCATGGAGCAGCCCCAGACCAAAACGGCCGCCGTCCCGGCCAAAGCCATTGACAATACCAGCCGCCAAAAACGGCCCCTTACGCCTTCTGGTCGATTCATAAAACACCGCGCCGGGCGGGCAGGGCCCCGCCCCAAAAATGGGATGGTTGGTTCCGTTTCGCCCGCCCGGCCAAAAGCTTGGCCCAAGCCAAGCTTACGGCGCCGCTCTAGGCCAACGGCCAAAGGGCATAGCGATGGCGGGCGAAACGATAAAGGTATGGATTAGGGAATGGGATTAAAGGCTGAGAAGTCTGGGGGGTCGAAAGATGGACTTGGGAAGCTCGGCCAAAACGAAGCCCGCCGGCTCGGAAACGGCCGCGACAACGGGTGAGGGTAAGGGCAAACCGGCCCGGGCGGCGGCCACCGAGGCCGTGGGCAGCTTGAGACAGGACAAAAGCCCGCAGTTTTCGGCCAAGGGTTGCCCCTGGCCGCTATCCGCCGACTCGGCGGCCGCCGTCTGGGTCTCGGGGGCCATATCGTGCCCCTCGTGACCGCCGGCGCGGCTAACTGGACTGGCCGTATCTTCCATGGGCCCCACAGCCGCCGAAGCGGCGGCCAGGTCGCGGCAGCACCCGTCGGTCGCGGCCAAGCCCAATCCGGGCAGGGCCAGACACAAAAAAACGGCCAATAATGGGGTGAGTCTCTTCAAGGGCATACCCTTCGGGGAACGATTGTCCCGGTTGCCCCTTAAGATACCCACCTAATCCATCCCGTGTCAAGCATTATTTTGGCGCCCAAAATTTCCTTGCCGAAACGGCGAAATATGTTATCGCGGGGCAGGTCGGGCAGGTCATTTTTCGCCCGGGGCAGGCGCTCGTTCTGGGTACCCAAAGCCAAGCCAACGGAGTCACGGGCAACCAATAATCGCCTCCACTTCCCCATTTCTCCATTTCTCCATTTCTAAAGAATACCCTAAAATCGGCAGAGCCTACCGAATGGTTTTCGCCCCAGGCGATTTCTTCGCCAGAGACTCGCCAGAGACTCGCCAGAACGGGCGGGGATCGCCTTCGACGCGTCAAGGCCATGGATGAAGCGCTCGCGTCTTGCCCCATGGTCACCGCCATGGAAACCCCCACCGCCCATAAGGACATAAGGACGGTATCATGGCATTCTTTAACGGGCGCCCCACAAAGGCCATTTCGGGGGGCATTAACACCGTTATCCAGCAGGCTAAACCCGGGGCGGGGGGCTCGCACGCTTCCAAAGGCTTGACCAATATGCCCCATCCCGTTGCCGTAACACTGTCTCTTAACGTTCCCAATCCCTTTAGAGACTTTACATAGCATTGAAGTAGTGTCAAAGTGCCAAAATATTTCTTTAAAAATGACGGTAGTTCTGATATATTTAAAATAGTTCTTTGGCTTAAAACTTACTTCTCATTTTACATGGGAGTACCCATAATTAAGCCTGTACTTTCACCTTTGCGCTCGCCAAAGGCCTAGTCTAATCTCGCGCTTAGGCCAAGACCCAAACGCGCGCCCACCCTTTCCCGGCATTTACCCGGCGCTTTGGCAAGATCGTCCGCCGTCTTGGAAATAAACCAAATGCTCGCTCACGATTTGACAAAATAGGCCCCGTCAAAATGAATAATCCACGCCGTAGAGGTTAGTTTGAGGGCGCGACAAAAAACTTTACCGTTCCCCGACTTAGTAAATTGCCCGGTGGGCGATCAATCGCGCGAAACGAATAATCCACGCCGTAGAGGTTAGTTTGAGGGCGCGACAAAAAACTTTACCGTTCCCCGACTTAGGAAATTACCCGGTGGGCGGCCAATCGTGCGGGCAGAAAAAATTCAATTCCTTAAAAGATTAAATATCATTTGGTGCTACTATGAAATCAGGTCATCGACTTCTAATATGCGCGCTTTTAATCATAACTATTGTCATTGCGTCAAAGCCCATAATGGCTGAAATAATCGTTGACGACGACGTCAATTCCAAAGTCGCCGGTAACGCGCCCCCACCTGCTGGCACTTTTAGTACTTTTAGTGATTTACTTAATAACGGAATCACAACCGAAGGTTATTCGATAATCATTGATGCCAATATTGGCGATAGCCCCCTTTATATGGATGTTTATGGAGCGGCGAGACAGAATGCCACCGTTAACGGACCAGTTTCCGTCAATAGAAACTCGGTGACCGTTAACTCAGGTAACATGGCCTACGTTTATGGCGGTCGGGTCGAAAATAGTCTCGGCGACGCTTCAGCGC
>JAIRNQ010000200.1 GCA_031257955.1 Deltaproteobacteria bacterium
GTCCGGGCTGGACGAGCTAATCGTCACCTTGGCCCGAAATCTTTCGCTATCGTTTGTAATCGTCACCCACGAAATACACAGCATCATGGCCACATTGGACCGGGCCATCTTGCTGGACAAGGAAAAAAAGGGCATCGCCGCCATCGGGACGCCCCAGTTTTTGGCTTACGACTCCGACAGCCCGGAGGCAGCCCGGTTTTTTCGCCGCGAGGAGTCCCTGCTGGCCGGCGGCGGCAAGGCTTAAGGGCCTCACCG
This sequence comes from Deltaproteobacteria bacterium, assembly GCA_031257955.1. GTDB lineage: Bacteria > Desulfobacterota > Desulfarculia > Adiutricales > Adiutricaceae > JAIRNQ01. The sequence continues at coordinate 256 of JAIRNQ010000200.1, forward strand.
CCGCCCACTTGACCGTTAGGGTCCGAAAAGTATTTGGCGCTTTAAATCGCCCACTTTTTCAACCGTCCAATATTTTACTTAAATTTTCATACGCCTTTGATGTCAAACAATTAAATACTGACCGATCTGGAATTGGCATTATTTTGCCTTTGATGGTTAATCGCCACTTAACATTTTAAGACGATAATCTAAGCCTCAAGTGAATCAAGGGGTTTTTACGCCTTGATCATGCTTATGCCTTTAGAGCCTTTCCTTTACCTTGGTTTAAGAGAACCCGCTAATGCTATCTAAAGTTAATTACATTAAAATTGGCGTCTTCACCGTAGCCGCGCTAGTTTTGGTGGTCGGGGCCGTTTTGTACTTTGGCTTAAGTTCCGCCTTCAAAAATCTGTTGGAATGCCAAACCTACTTTAACCACACGGTTCAAGGCCTCTCTTCCGGGGCCTCGGTCCATTTCCGGGGCTTTAGGGTGGGACAAGTCAGCCGCATAACCTTGCCCGTCACCTCCGAGGGCTCGGGCAAACAGCTTATGGTCAAGGTCGAGTTCACCGTGGACCCGGAACTTTTAATGGGCCGGACCGGCGCCGACGACGATGACGCCAGGCGGTTATTGGAGCGGGAGATCAACAACAAACTTAGGTGTTTCTTGTCTTTCCAAGGCGTCTCCGGGCTGGGATACCTTAACCTCGATTACCTGGAACCCAACTCCCAGGAAGAACCCGTCATCTACGAGCCCAACGACAAGCTGGTCATTCCCAGCGCCAAGGGGGCGATTATGGCCATCGGGGAGTCCCTCTCCCAAATCCTCGAATCCCTCTCCAAGGTCGACTTCGAGGTCCTCGATAGGTCAATGAACTCAACGCTTAAATCGGTCAACACCCTTTCGGACACGATAAATTCAGACATTCACGCCCTGAGCGGCTCGATAACCGAATCTCTGGCCAACTTCGACAAGGCCTCCGCAGAAATCACTACCCTTATGGCCAAGCTGACTAACGATCTTGAAGCCCTTAACGTCTCCCAAAAATCCACCGAGGTGGGTAACGCCCTAAGGCGCCTGGCCGCCGTCCTGAGCCAAGCCGAGGCCCTGACCCGCAACACTAAAAACAGCCTTCCGGCCACCATGGAAAACCTCCGGGTCATGTCCGAAAACCTCCGGGAGGTCTCAGAGATGGCCAAGCGCTACCCCAGCCAAATTCTTTTCGGGCAGCCGCCAACCGAAGTCAAACAATGACTTCCCTGCCCTCCGGTGCCGGTATTGACCGTCCCTGCCGGGCTAGATAATCTCGGCCCCTCCGGCCAGCCGCTGGCCGGACTTACGCTACGTTGGCCAAAGGCCACCCTTGCCAAACGCCTTCTGGACCGGCCGGCACCCGCCCGGCGGGCGCCAACCGAGGTAACGCCAATGATCCCAAGACGAGTCACCGCCTCCCCCGGGACCTTCCCGACCCGGGCCGCGACGCTGGCCATCGTTTCATTTTTCCTGGCCGGCCTCCTGGTCGGACTTTTGCCGGGTTGCGGCTTCTCGAGGCCCTACCCGACCATACGAACCTTCGATCTGGAGGGCCCGACCCCGGGCAAGCTCCCGGCCAAGGTTAGGAGGCCGCTCCTAATCCAGGTCACCACCAGCGGGGCCGCCCCCCAATACGAGACCCGCAAGCTAGTTTACAAAATAGGCCGCAACGAGTTTCGGGAAGATTTTTACAGCGAGCTGGTGGGCATGCCGGTCCGTCTGGTGGCCGCCCAATTGGCCGGCTACCTTGACGCCAACACCGACCGTTTCCGGGCCACCCAGGGCGTGACCGCCCAGAGCCCGGATCTGACCATAGACGTTTACCTCCTGGCCTTTCACGGCGACTTTAGCCTCAAGCCGCCCCTGGCCACGGTGGAAGTGAAGGCCACCCTAACCGACCAGAGGGGCGGACGACCCAGGACCTTGCTCTCAAACAACTACCTTGGGACCGAAGAGCTGCCGGCCGAACCCGACGACAGGCCCAAGGCCCTGGCCATCGGCCTGGCCCAGGCCCTAAACCCCATCCTGGCCGACATCGCCGCCGATTTGGGCCCGGCCCTCTCCGGCCGGCGTTAAGGCCGGCCTAAAGCCGGCCAGTCCCGATGGAACCCACCCCGGACAAAAACGGCCCCAGCCCGTCTTATGGCGGGCCAAAGCCTTCTAACCGCGCTCCAGCCCCACCTAACGGCAAAAAAAACGCCCCTAATGGGCTCTCTGGCCCGCCCGATAGCGGAACCGGCTCGGCAGACGGCGGGAACGGCCCGCCAGACGGCGGTCGCGGGGGGCCCTGGGTGCCCTTGGGGCTATTTTTTCTCTTCCTGGCCCTGCTGGGCCTAGCCCTGTTCCCGGGCATACCGGGCTTTTGGGCCCTGCCCCTAGCCCTAAGCCTAATCATACTCCCCATCAAAGGCCCCCGGGCGCTCCTCAAGGACCTCAGGGGCTTTTTTGGGCCCCAGAACCGGGGTCTGGCCAAAAGCTCGCTGGTGTTGGCCCTAACCTTGGCCATCCTGCTGGCCGCCGGAAGCGCCACCTTTCTCCCGACCGTGAACTTGGCCGCCCCCAAGGAAGCCGTCCTGCCCGAGGAAACCCTGGCCCTGGTCGCCAAACTGGAAGGCCCGGTCACCTTTAAGGCCCGCCTGGGACGGGAATCGGCCCGGGGCCCGGTCCAACACCTTATGGACCTTTACCAAAGGGCTTCCCGCCACATAACGGCCACGGTAGGCCCGGCCGACGGCCAGTCGGAGGAGCGAAACTCCGAGGTTACCGTGGTTAGGCCCAATACCCTCCTCATCGAGGCCCAGGGCTTCTCGGAAACCGTTAGCCCCATTAGCCGCTTTGCCATCGACCGGAGCCTCAGGCGTCTCTTAAGCCCCAACCGCCTAGTCTACAACCTCATGGGAGACGGCGAGAAGTCGGTACTGGACGAAAGCCCTTCCGGCCTCAGCCGTTGGGCCTCGTCGCTGGTCGGCGACAAAATTTACCTACTGGATCTGGCTTGGCCCGGAGGGGCGCTTCCGCCCGAAGCCCCGTTGGCCGGGGCCCTGGTCCTGGCCGGACCCCGCAGCCCCTTAGGGGCCGAGCGGGAAAAAGCCCTGATGGATTATGTCACCGGAGGGGGAAAACTTCTCATACTTCAAGATCCCATGGTGTCCGGCTTTGATCCCGCCGCCCTCTCCGTCTTTGGCCTCGACATGCCCCGGGGACTGGCCGTCGATCCCGAGACCGCCTGGGCCGGTACCCAAGACCGCTTCATCGTTGGCCGCGAATTCCCGGCCCATCCCATAACCCTTAGCTTGGAACAGCCCGTAATCTGGCCTCTCACCGGGGCCCTGACCCTGGCCGATCCGGCCGCCGCCCCAGCCCCCGCCGACGACGGGGAGATCCCCGTCCTCCGCCTGGCCGAACCCTCCCCGCCGGGCGAGATCCCCCCGCCGGACGCTCCCGCTCCGCCTGAATCGTCCGCCACGACCGAACCGCCAACAACGCCCAAAACGGCAGCCACGACCGAATTTCCAACAACGCCCGACTCGGCAGCCACTACCGAACCGCCAACAACGGCCAAAACGGCGGCCACGACAGAATCGGCGGCGACTACAGAATCGCCAACAATGCCCGAATCGCCCGCTAGGCCGGACGGCGACGCTCCAATACTCTTTCACACCTGGGCCGTGGCCCTCTCTTCCGAGGGTTCCTGGCTGGAAACCGATCTAAACTCCATAGCCGCCGGGGACCACCGCTATCAAGCCGGCCAGGACCAAAACGGCCCCCTGGTCCTCTCCACCGCTACCTCCGTTAGCGGAGGCGGGCGCTTGGCCATCGCCGCCGACGCCGATCTGGCCGCCAACGCCTTCATCGGTTACGGCGGGAACGCCGCCTTCCTGACCAACACCCTCTTTTGGCTCATG
>JAIRNQ010000269.1 GCA_031257955.1 Deltaproteobacteria bacterium
GGTAAGGCGGCTGGGGCTGGCCTGGATAGGCGGCCGGCGGTTGGTGGGGATAGGCGCCTTGGGGTTGGCCGGGATAGGCGACCGGCGGCAGGCTTGGAGAGGCGTCCGGCGGTTGGCCGGGGTCTGGCGTTGGCGGCAGGGGTTGGCCCGGGTCGGCGCTTTGGGGCTGGCCGGGGGAGACGGGCGCGGCGGCCGTTTCGCGTTGTTGTCCGCAGTTTGGGCAGAAGGAGTCGTCGCCGGGGATAGTGGCGCCGCAATATCGACAAGTCGGCATATAAATTCCTATTGGTATAAGGTAAATATGAAAAGGTAATGGCTTTAGGTGAGCGAAAACTTGTTTTGGGCTATTTGGCATAGCTAGCCCTTGAAATTATAACCCAGGCCCGGGACAAAGGCAAAAAAGTCCGGCGGCGGCTGGCGGCGGGTGGATAAGGCTGCGGGCCTGGCCTGGCTGGTCGGGCCTGGTTTGGGAATGGGTAGGCTTGGGAATGGGTAGGTTTGGGTACGGTCAGGCTTTGGGGGTGGACCGATCGATTAGAGCGAGCGCGGCCATGGCCGAGTCGGCGAAGGACTTTCTGGTTAGTGGTTGGTCAAAGGCCAGACTGGCTATGGCTTTTATGGTGGGCAGGGGATCGGGGAAAGGTGGCTCGCTGGGGTCCAGGAAATGGTTGTCCATGGAGGAGAGCTGGGGATTGGTAGGCCCGTCGGGGAAGAGGGCCCGGGCCGAGGCTTCGCGGACGGCCAGGGCCAAGCGTTCGGTGGCCGTAAGGCGGGTCGGGAAGGCGGGGATTAGGGTTTGCCCCAGGGAATCTTGGCCGGCCCGGTAGAGGCGAAATTGGCCGCCCGGGGCCGGGAGGAAGTCGGCGATGGGGATGGGGCCGGACGGGTCCGGAGGGAAACGGTCTTGGCGGAAACGGGCCGAGAGTATCGACAGGGCGGCCCGGAGCGCCGGCTGGGCCGGCGGCAAGGCCGGACAAGGCCGGGTGGGGCAGGGTCGGATTTCGGCGCAAGGGGCGCAGGGGGCCAGGCCTTGGACGATTAGGGCGCCTGGGGCGTAGGGGGCGGTTTCGCCGGCCAGGGCCGGGCCGCCAAAAATCGTGAGGGTCGGGGCCCCCACGGCGGCGGCGATATGGGCCACCCCGGTGTCGGCCGAGACGAAGAGATCCAGTCTGGCCAGAATGGCGCCCAGTGCCTTTAAGGGGGTTTGCCCGGACAAATCTAGGGGGGCCAACGGAGAAAGCCCCGGAGTGGGTCGGGGAGCCGCTAGAGGAAGGATTTGTGTGGCGATTTGTGTGGCGATTTGTGGGGAGATTTGGAAGGCGCCCGGGAACAGGGCCAAAAACCGCCGGGCCAGGGAGCGTTCGCCGGGTCCGCCCAAGAGGAGCAAGCCAGCTTCCGGGTAGGCCTGGGCCAAGCCCAGGGCCAGCTCGACGAAACGTTCGACCGGCCAGCGCCTGAGGTGGTTGCCGCTTCCTAAATGTAGGCCAATTAAGGGACGGCCCTCCGGGAGGGGAGGCAGGTCGGGCCAGGGGGACTCGGGGGCGCCGTGGCCGCCGGGGGTTTTGGGGTCGCTTGGCCCGGCCTTGGCCGCGGCCAAAGCGGGGTCCCAGAGGGCGCGCCTGGAGGACTTGGGACCGGCCGGGGAGAGGAGGCGCCAAAGATCGACCAGGTTGAGGCGGCCCAAGGGCCGGTCGACGCTCATGATGGCGGCGGCCAGGCGCTGGGGTTGGGGCAGAAGGGGACCGCCCGGGCCAGCTTGGGGGCCCAGGGTGGTTTTGGGGGCAAACCTTTGGGCGAAGGCCAGGGCCGGGGCCGAGGAGGAGAGGTTCACCAACAGATCGATTCGGTCCGGCAAGGCTTTGAGTTTTAGGCTGGACTCAGGGCCGTAAGAGTTTTCTATAAACTCATTTTCGTTTATGAGTACCGTTTGATCCGTAAGGCCGATGATGGCCGCGGCCGCGGCCACCTCCGGTCGGGTGGCCACCAGTATCAGCGGGCCCGGTAAGGATTTGAGTTCGCGGAGAAGGGGCGTGGCCTGGACCAGATCGCCCAGTTTCATGGGCTGGACGACCAGGGCGGTCATGGGTTAAAGCCCATGACCGTTTTGGCCAGTTTGGCCAGGCGGTGGGAGTAGAGATGTTCGGCCTGGACCCGGCGGTGGGCCTTGGCGGCGATTCTCTCTCGGAGGTTGGGGCGGTCCAGGTAAAACCTGGCTTTCTCGGCGGCGTCGGCGGCGTCGCGGTAAGTGGCCACCTCGTCGGGCTCGAAGAGATCGAACAGCTGGGCACGGTGATCTGTCAGCAGAAAGGCCCGGCAAGCCGGGACGTCGAAGACGCGCTGGTTTAGGCCGTTTTTCATTTGGGCGCTGGTAACGTTCAGGTTAACCGCCGCCGAGCGGTAGCGTTCGGCCAGGGCGGCGTAATAGTCCAGGCGCGGAAGGCACCGGACGCCGGGGAGGAGTTTTAACCAGTCGGGGTCGCCGTTGATTTCCAGTAGGTCCTTGGGAAAGGCCGAGAGGATTTCCAAACGCCTTAGGCGGCTGGCCCTCCAGGTAATTAAGGCCGCGAGGTTAAGGCGGGCCTCGTGGGAGAGGCCGGAGTCCAGACCGGCAAAGTCGGGGCCCGGTATTAGGTGGCGGTTTTCCAGAAAGTCGGCGGCCAGGGAGTCCGCGGCCGATAGGGCTTCGGGGCCCAGGCCGGAAAGGGCCAGATACTTGTCGGTGGCCGCCGAGAGGCTGTCGCCGACGAAGGCTACGACAGGACGGCAATTTTGGGGCCGGCGGTTTTCGGCCCGGCCGTTATCGGACGGTAGAAAAACCGCGGGATCGGAGGCCAGCGGGAGGTGGGTGACCGGACCATAGCCCAGGCTCTTGAGAAGTTCCAGGTAGTCGCTGTCCCAGGAGAAGGCAAAAAAATCGCCCTTGGGACGTTTGGCCGCGCCCAGTATGAAGAACGGGCTGTCCACGAACCAGGAGGCCATGGGAATGCCCAGGCGGTTTAGGCTGTCGGCCAAGAGGCCCTCGGCGTCAAAACCCAAGTGGTTCACGGTCAGAACCATCTCCGGCCTGAAGTCCTTTATCTGGGCCAGGAGTCGGGCGTAGTCGGATCCGTCGGCCCTGGCGCCCAACTTGGCCGACCAGACGGCCAGGGGCGAACCCAGGAGGCGGATGGCGGCTTGAATCTCGCGCCCCAAAAAATAGTCGGCGTCCAGAAAGAGGATCCTGGGCGGCTTGAAGCGCCTGGGCTGGGACCAAGCCGTTGGTTTGGCCGGGGTTCCGGTCGGCCGATCTGCCGAGAGATCGGCCGGCCAGGCCGAAGGATTGGTGGCGGGGTAGAGGTCGGGGTCCAGGCGCAGGTTGGTCGGGCGGGCCAGGACGGCTTCCGGGGCCCCGGCCGGAAGGTTACGAAGGGGGCCGACCGAGAGGGTGAAGTTGGGTCTCTCCAGGAGTTTGGACATGTCACGGGCGGTCAGGGCGGCCGAGGCCAGCTCGGCCCTGGCCTCCACTGCCAGTACCGGGGCCTTGGGCGGAAGCTTCTCCAGGGCAAACTCCAGGTGGTAACCCAGGCCCAGGCCCAGGACGGTCAGGCCCGGCGGAGGCGAGGGCCGTTCTTGAAAAAACCGTTCGACCAAGGCCCGGTCTTCGCCCTGGGGGTTCAAGGCCGAGGAAAGGCGCCTTTCGCCGGAGTCGTTTTTGAGCTTGAGGAAGGGCTGGCCGTTTGGGCCGGCGGACAAGAGAACCGAGAGGCTTTGGCCGAGAGGGGAAAACTCAAAGCCTTCGCCCGGGCCAAGTTCCTTGGGCGGAAACAGGCCCAGCGCCTCGGCCTGGGCCGGTTGGCGCTTTTGTAGCAGGGTAAGGTTTCTCTCGAACCAGGATTCCATTTGGGGCACCGGGGGGCGGCCAACCGTAAAGCCGGTCCTTAGACCGGCAGGCGGTCGAGGGGTTTGTTGCCGGGCACTTCCAGAAAGTAAGGGCGGCTTTCCTTGGCCCGCAAGGCCAGATCGAAGACCCGGGACCATTCCTCGGCCACCTTGTCCCAGGCGTAGCGGGCCCGGACCTTGGTTTGGGCCAGAGAGGATAAAGATTTCCTCAGATCGGAATCGGAAAGCAAAGTCAGGGCCCGTTCAACGTAGCGTTCCAGGTAGTCCTTGGCGCCCGGCCGTCCGGGGATCTTAAAGTCGGGAACCAAAACCGACTCCGACAGCGCGAAATAATCGGACGTAACCACCGCCGTTCCCAACGCCTGGGCCTCGAGGACGGCCAGACAGCTAACCTCGGGGAAGGTCGAGGGGTAGACCATCATCTCGGCCTCGGCCAAGTGCCGATAATACTCATCCTTGGGCAGCGGTCCCAGATCGACGATTTTGGGGTCCTTCGAGACCAAGAGGCCCAGATAATCGTAAAGGCTGGCCAAGGATCGATCGGAGAGGGCGTCGGCCATCTTGTAGCCGCAAAGGTGGAGGCGCAGATCCGGCCTGTTCATGGAAAGCCGGGGCCAGACCGATTCCAGCAGGACCTTGAGGCCCCGCTCGGGCCGGGAGGCGTAAATTAGTTTACCCGGTATTTTGGCGGTACCTCGGGAGGCCCGATCCAAGAGATCAAAATCCAACCCATTTCTGGTAACCACTGTCCGCTCTTCCAGCTGGGGCAAGCGGGTCAAAAAATTGTGCCTATGGAACTCCGACAGGACCAAGCAAATGTCTATCTCGTCGTGTATGGCCCTTAGGGCCTGGGGGTTATCTAGGGTGTCGTGGTTCCAGAGGACCTTTAGGCGGCTTTTGATGGGGAGACTAAAGAAACCAAAAAATCGGCTTACCACCATGATATCGAAGGTGGTGTGGGCCAAGAGGTTTAAGGACTTGCGAAAGGGGTGGTAGCTCACCCCGTCGTAAGTGCCCGGGTTATTGGAATTGTTGATGGCCAACACCTGATGGCCCTGGCGGGTCATGGCTTTGGCCATTTGGATGAAGGCGGTTTCGGCCCCGCCCAGGGATCCGGTCTCCAGGGCGTTGCCCTCGAAAGGCACCCCGTCGGTAAAAAAGCCGATGACCTTTTTCACAACGAAGCCTCCATGTTGAGGGCCCGGCGGTGGGTCGGGGATAGGCGGATGGCCTCGGCCAGAAGCAGCCTGGCCTTGGGGGTGTCGCCCTCGGTAATCAACGATTCGGCCAGGGCCACGTAGGGTTCAGGGTGTTCGGGGTTAAGACGCACCGCCTCTTCCCAAGCCTTCCGGGCTTCCCGGTGGCGCCCCAGGGTGGCGTTGGCCTTGGCCAGCAGGCTGGCCGAGACGAAGCCCAGTTTGCGGTGATCGGCCCCCCAGCCGGGATCGCCGCAGCCCAAGGCCAAGGCCTTGGTAAGTTGCGAGACGCATTCCTCGTTCCGGCCCGATTCGGCCAGAAGCCGCCCCAAGTAGGCCCGTCCCGGTCCGTACCCCGGCCTGGCCCGGCAAAGGTACCTGAGGCATTCTTCGGCCAGGGCGTAATCGCCCAGGCGTTGGTGGGTTTGGCTCAGGAGGATCAGGGAGTGGCTCCAGAGGGAGGGGCTCTCCAAGAGAACGTTTTCGGCCTGACCGGCCTCGGAGAGCCCGGTGCCCAAAAGGCCGGCTTCGGCCGCACCGTTAAGGTAATCCTTGGCTTCCTTGAAGTAACGCAGGTTAAAGAGGGTCCGTCCGGTCTGGTAAAGGTGGTAGAAGTCCCCGGCCGCCGTCTGGGGGTCGGAGATCAGGAGCTGGAGGTTGCGATGGCCTTTTTCTCGGGCTTGCTTGCCGTCGGCGTAGCCCCAGTGGCGGATCTCGGCCGGGGTGTGGACCACCGGCCACTCGGGCGGGTGGGTCAGCTGCTCGTGGATGCGGCCTTGGAAACGGGCCTCGGGGGAATTGGCGAAAACCCTTTTTTGCCAGAGCCGGTCGCCCTGAGGGACGACCACCTCGGTGGCCGTAAAGATTAGGCCCCCGGAACCCAGCCGGTCCCGGATCATGGCCAGATCGGTTACCGTCAGACTGTTGTCGGCGTCCAGCCAAAGGATGAAGTCGGTGGTCATGAAATCGAGACCAAAATTTCGGGCTTGGGAAAAATCGTCGTTCCAGTGGGTATGGACCACCTTGGCCCCGTAAGCGGCGGCCATTTCGGCGCTGGCGTCGGTGGAACCGGTATCCACCACGACCATTTCGTCCAGAAGGCCGGCCAAGGGCCCCAGGCTGTAGGGCAAGTTATTGGCCTCGTTTTTCATGATCATGGCCAAGCCCAGAGTTGGCCCACTTGGGCCGGTCTTGAAGCGCTGGCCGGCCCAGCCGTCTTGCATGAAATCGTCGCTAAACATTTTTCGCCCCTTTCTAGAGTGAGGCCAGCATTTTTAGAATTATACCGTCGGCCCAGATAAGGTTTTTGAGTATGCCCGGCTTGTTTCCGGCGGCCATGGCCGGTCCCAGGATTTGGGCCATGAAGGCGCTGGCCTGGGCGGTGGCCATCATTTCCAGCAAGCATTTTTGGGTGTTTATTTGCAGTATGCGCTTTAGCGAGCTTATGAGCCCGGACATTTGTTTGAGATCGTATTTGATTTCTTGGGCCGAGGGCTTGGGTATGCCCGATATCAAGGCCGGTATGTCAACGGGCGGAACGCTGGGATCGATCAGGGAAAGGACTTCGCTTAGGGGTATTTCCTCAAAACCTCTGATGGCCGCTCCCCTGGCCGTGGAATTGATGAGCCAAGGGCCTTTGGCGCTGCGGCGGATGGTGGCCGCCGCTTCCTGGTACCAGCCTAAGGAGGCCAGAAGGGAGGTGTTGGTCTCCACCGTCCCGCCGCCGACGGCCGGGACGACTATGGTCGAGCCCATGTTTTCGTCAATGACCGAATCGGCGGTTCCGGCCACGTGGAGGAAGTTCCCTTCGTAAGATTGGTCTTGCCCCACCAGAACCAAGGGGTTTAGGCCCCAGACATAGGCCAGGGCGAAGGCGGCCGTCCCGGCGTTTCCGCCCTGGGGCAAAAAAAGTCCCCGACCCAGAAGCTGGGCTTCGCCGCCGTTCAGGTGAAAGAGGCCCTTGTGGAAGCCCTCAACTTGGAAGTGGTTGGGGTGGCTGCCGGAGGCGGCGGCCAGGACGACCTTGTCGCCCAAGAGCTCGGCCTCGGCCGAGGAAAGGCGCAGGTACTGGCTGGTGTCCGAGGACTCCAGCAACAAAACCACGTCCGGCCTTACCCCGAGGGCCAAAAGCGGACGCAGGGCGGCCGAGGCGCAGAAGATGACCGAGCGGCCCATGGCTTCGGCCAGGAGGCGACCGTTCTTGGAAAGGCTCGGGCCGGCCCCGACGACGAAAGCCGGCCGGACGGGGAACCTTCCCTTAAGCAGCATCAGATCTGGGATCTTGGTGGTTAGGCCGGCGTTTTTGGCCAAATTTTCGATGAAGGCCGAGTCGGTCAGTTCCTTGGTTTTGTCGATGACCTCCCGGCGGGAGATCTCCCGGGTCACCTGCTTGGCGAAGAGGGCGGCCTCCTGGGGCCAAAGGCGCCGGTAACCGGGGACGGGCAAGACCAAAGGCGCCACGCCATCGCCGTGGACCAGTTCCTTGGCCAGGATCTCGTCGAAGGCGGCTTGGCTAGTGTGGATAGTCGGCTCCTGGCCCGGCCCCAGCACATTGTATTTGGCGAAGGTGTCGGTCAGGCTGTTGTCCGGCTCCAGCACGTGGATTTTTATGCTCGGGAAGGCTTCCAGTATAACCCTCAGGTGCCAGCCCAAACCCAGGCCGAAGACCAAAGCTATGGTCGGCTTTTGGTCCTGCTTGCGCCTCTGGGATAGGGCCATGCCCACCCAGTTCTTGGCCTCGGCCAAGGGGTCGTCGGGGCCGTGGATGGTCGTCCCCCGAAACATGAGTCCCGGCCCGACCGGACCCGGCAGTATCTTGGGGGCGGCGGCCGCCGCCCGGTCCATCAATATCCTCGCGTTCATCGCGGTCAAGAGATCCTCGCCCATGGTCGCTCCGTTTGTTCGCCCGCCCCAAGGCCCCTATGCCATGGGCCCGAGACGGTTGGTTTATTGTTTCCTACTCCCCCGCGGCGAGAAAAACCACCGCTGGGGATTCTCCGACCGGGTTCGGCTGCCCCTCGCAATCCGTAGCCCGTCGGCGATTCATCATCCGCTAGCGGGCCTCGGCCCGCTAACTTTTAGTTGAGGGTCAGGTATGACGCCCTTCCGGCCTGGGCGTAAATGCCGCCCAGCACTTGGTCGTTGGGGTGAAACTCCATGGCCTTTTGGGCCACTTCCAGCGCTTCCGCCGAGGCCCCGCGGTTTAGGAGCAGACCGGCCAGTTCCTGGGCCGTCTCCAGATCGTCGGGCCTGGAGGAAGAGGCGGCTTGATAGAACTCCAAGGCGTTCCAGTCGGCCGGATCGTGAATGAGGCGGCTAAATCCAACTGAAAACAAATTTTTTTCAATTTTTATGATTTTAAATAGCCTGATTGAATTGAGTTTCTCTGGGAGAGCAAGGGAGATCATGCTTGAGTTCTGAAAAAAAAGTGTAACGATGGTCTGATGAACATTTCGATACTTTCAGACAGTTGAAAGACGAATCATGACATGGTCGGAATTGAAACCGTTTTCAATCCGACATAA
>JAIRNQ010000305.1 GCA_031257955.1 Deltaproteobacteria bacterium
GAGCTGATAGAGGGAAAGGCCCGAACTTTTGAGGACGGTTAGCTCGGAATCGGCGCTCATGCGCAGAAAGGTGGTAAGGCAAGCCAACAACGTGGCCATGGGGATGGAATAGTCAAGCATCCTGGGCAGAATCAGAAAGAATATGCGCAGGACCACCGAGGGTCCAACCCCTTTGTTTAGCACCAGATCGGTCAAGGACATGAACCTGGCCATCAACAAAACGAAGGAGAAGATCAGCAAATTGACCAAAAATGACGGGATTATTTCGGCCAGAACGCTGTTGTTGATGATGCTAGGGCGCATCCCTCGACCTCGGTTAAAGGTGGCGTCGCGGGGTTTCAAGCGCCGAAAGGCGTCCGGCTTCCCCGAACGGGTTGCCCACGGGCCAAACGGCGACCGACTTTACCCATGGGGAAAGGCCGGGCCTGCGGTACCGAGGGCTTAGGTTCCGCCCCTTTGGTATCTATTGACCATGCGGTTATGTTCGGCCAGCGTTTCCGAGAAGTGGTGCGTGCCGTCGTTTTTGGAGACGAAGTAAAGATACTTGCCCGGGGAAGGGTTGAGCACGGCCTTGATGGCCTCCTCGCCAGGGTTGGCTATGGGGCCGGGAGGCAAGCCGGCTATGACGTAGGTGTTGTACTCGTGTTTGGTCTCCAGGTCGGCCCGGGTCAAATTGCCGTTAAAATTTGGGAGCCCGTAAATGACCGTGGGATCGGTCTGGAGGCGCATTTTCCTCTTGAGACGGTTAAAGAACACCGAAGCGATCATGGGCCGTTCCTCGCCGGCCCCCGTTTCTTTCTCCACTATCGAGGCCATGGTTACCACTTCGTTGAGCGAAAGGCCTTTGGTGGCGGCCACGGCGTCATATTTTTCCCAGACCTTTTTGAAATGGTCGGTCATGGTTTTGATAATCGTTTTGAGGGGCGTGCCTTTGGGGAAACTGTACGTTTCCGGGAACAGGTAGCCTTCCAGACTGTTGGCCGAAAAGCCAAGGGTGGTAATAAAACTTTTGTCCCGGCAAAGGGCCATGAATTCCGTGGCCCGTCCCAGACCGGCGGTTTCGATGGACCTGGCTATGTCCCTCATGCTCCAGCCCTCGGGGACGGTGAAGGGATAAAACTTGAAATTGCCTTTCTCCAATATGGAGATGTTTTCCCAAACGCTCAGGGAGGGATCGAGAATCTGCTCCCCGGCCTTGACGTTAACCGGTTTTTTTATCTTGGAACGAATCCTGACGGCCCACATAAAGGCGTCGGCGGACTTGATGACCCCGGCGTCAACCAATAAATCGGCCGTTTGGGCGTTGGTCGCGCCGGCGGGGATGGTCACCAGCACCTCCCGGCTCGTTTCCTCGGGGGCCAAAAAATTGTCCCCGTAACGTAGAACGGCCAGAAAGGCCAGCAGCAAACCCACTACGACGAGAATGCCGATCAGGCCGACGACTCGCCCAAAGGCGCTCGGGCCGGTACGGATCTTGCCAGTCGATGGAAGTTTTAATGATTTAAGGGGCATGCCCTTTTGTTTGTCAGCCATGTTATACCGCGTAAGTTATTGTTCGTTCCCCCGGGCCATCCAGGCTCGGCCGGCCCGGGTTGACCACGCCCAGGGTTGCCCAGGCGCCGTTCCAAGCCCAGGCCTAGGCCCAGGCCCTGTCATTGGTCTCGGTCTTGGTCTCGGGTTTTGTTGGCCCGGGCGGTCAGGTAGCCGTCCAAAATTAAGGTCGCCGCCGTCTTGTCGACCGCCTTAAGGCGTTCTTTCCGGCTCAGCCCGGCTTGGTCGAAGACCCGGTCGGCCATGGCCGTGGTCAGCCTTTCGTCGTAAGTATCGACCTCATAGCCCAAGCGGCTTCTAAGCTCGTGGGCCAGGGCCAGTACCCTCTGGGCCTCGGGACCCATGGAACCGTCCGCCCTCTTGGGGAGCCCCAGCACGATTAGCCCAGCCCCTCGGCTTTCGACCAAGTCCCTGATCGCCTTGAGAAAAGGCCCGTGGGGTTTTCGCTCAAGCACGGCCAACGGCTGGGCGGTTAAGCCCAAGGGGTCGGTGGCGGCCACCCCGACCCGTTTCGTGCCCACGTCAAGGGCGACTATGCCAATCCCCGCCAAGGCAACCTCCAAAAATCGTCGCGCCCCCAGTCCGGTCGGCGCCATTTCGCCATCCGGACTGGCCATTTCCCGAGCGAATCTCGGGGCCAAGCATCGGCTGGACGGTTGACAATTCTAACATCAAGGGTAGCGTTAAAACAAGGGTTTGGAATGAATTAAGTTGGTAACGACCCAAAATGTAACCCAACTTGTAATGCCCATCCCTCAGGCCAGCCCACTTTATCCCATTACCCATTGTCCGGTGCCAATTACCCATTGCCCATTGCCCGTTATCCATTATCCGTTGTCCATTGCCCGTTGCCCATTGCCCGTTTCCAGTGGCCCTTGGCCGCCGGCCCTAGGCCACGCGCCCTCGACCTTCGGCCCCCGATCCGGAGATTTCTCCCCACCTTTGGCCCGGCCTGCCTTCCGGCGTCCAACCGAATCCCTTAGTTTTTGTCCGTCATTTCCTTTCCCGCTCACTTGAGTCCATAGGACAATATTCATTTCTAAGCAAAACAGGTCTCTATCTAATGGATTTTGAATCTATCTAATTTTTAACCCGATAATTTTTTTTCAGTAACAAATTTCTTACGTTAAAGCGCATTTTATTCATTTGCGGGGCAAATTCGCAAATATTTTCATTTTTACCCCTTGACAAATCATCTTTTATGCGTATAGTTCAATGAACCAGTGCGTAAACACTGGATGGCGCTCAGTGTAAGAGCGAATAATGAAAAGCGTGCGGCAATAACTATCTCGGTTCCATTTCCGGCTTTGATCCGGTGCCGGAACCCCATCTAAGGAAATTTCCGGTGGCCAACCCAACTGGCCCACCGCTCCCTGCCGCGAACCCCGGGGTTACCCCGTATGGCCCGAAAGGCCCAAAGGTTTGAGTTCCCTCCGCTTTAGACAATTCCCAAGAGCCCGCTGGGCGCGCCCGATTATCCAAAAAATTATTCCGTTTCGTTTTGGCCCGTGCGGGGCTTCACCCGTAACTAACTCCATCCCTTGAGAACGAATGGCCGCCAGGGGAAGGGGTTTGTTTCATTTTTGATTTTGTCGCCTTAAATTCAGATTTTTATTGTGTTTTTCTGTTACCTGACAGAGAGGTACGCCATGAAAGAGATCCATCCCTCCCAGATTGCCCAGGCCTGTAACCCAGAACCCGCCACGCTGGTTAGTTTCGGCTCGCCGGCTAGCCTCGCCCAGCTGGCTAGCGCCGTCCCGTTCCGGTCTTCATCCGGCACCCAGTTCTTCTCGGCCCGGGAAATCCCAGGCCGGCCAAGCCGGGCTCGTCCACGGTCGGGTTCCCTAACCCGCGCCCCCATTTCCCACCAAGGCACCCGGAGGCCGTTAAAACTCCGTCCCAAAGGGCCAGGCACCTTTTCCCAGCCAGGCCCCCGGAGGCCGTTTAAACTCGGGCCCAAAGGCCCCGGTTCCTTTTCCCAGCCAGGCCCCCGGAGGCCGTTTAAACTCGGTCTCAAAGGCCCCGGTTCCTTGCCGGCTTGGCTAAAAGCCCCAAGGGTAACCAGGCGGCCCCAGGGTAGCGTCAAATAATCCCTAACGCGTCTTTATAGGCTCTTGGCGTCGCTTAACGCTAAGTCGGACCCGTCCCTTTGGTTAACGCTTCGCCAAGGGAACGAGGATAGCTTTAACCAATTCATTTTTAAGCTAACTTTAGATTTTAATTGTAGTAATTTTAGACCGGCTATTTGCCCATGTGAGGTACGCTTTGAAAAATTGCCTGACGCAACTGATTGTCCCTATGATTATCCTGGCCATGGCCGCCATGGCCTCATCTCCCTTACCCACGGAGGCTAGCCCGGCCGCCGCTACCCGCTCAGTTACCCAAGCCCTCCCGGTAGGCGAAAGTTACCGTGACCTGGGTCTTTCCGGCGCCGGCCTTCCCACGGCCCGGGTCTTCCCGGGCCCCAAGTCCTTACCCATAGACGGGCTGGACTTCGACCCCAGCGAACGCTCTCCCTCCATCTCCGATGCCAAGGCGCCACCCGACCGGTCTGACCGTCACGGGGCAGGAGAAAAGCCCGTATTGCGGCTATGCCTTACCGTGGGCGGCGTTAACGCTGGGCTTTTGCCATTTCCCTTAGCGGCTTTGGCTTTGGACCCATCGGGCGGCGTCGGGGCTGAGGGAAGCCATGGCCCAAGCCATCTTTTCGGGCCAGACGAGAAACTCCAACCCCCGCTGGGGCCAAAATTCCTTTTGGCCGCTGCCTTTCCGCCACCGGTCTCCGCCGATGCCAATGCGGCACGGTTTTTCGGAAAGCCGCCGCCCGCCGTCGCCCACCGGCTAAAGTCATTAATAACGGCTGGGCTCAGCCTGTTTGGGCCATGGTCGGATCGCCTCCGGCGAGCGCCCACCCCGTCGCCTATGGACGGTTTATTCCCAACTCCCGAGCCACGGACGATAGATGGGCTTGGTTTGGCCTCTTTGGAACGAGGGCCGTCCTTGTCCCTGGCCAAAGCTTTCGGCAGCGGTTCACCCTCACCCGAGGCCGGGTTAGATCCCTTCCCAGAAATGGCCATAAACGGGTCTCACGGCCCCGCCACGGCATTTGTGATTCCAGCCGGTGTCTTTACCGCGGAGGACGCCCAAAAGCCCTTAGAACGCGTTCTGGGGGCGTTTATCGAGGCCTACCCAAAAACAAGGCCCGCCGCCTCTCTCCGACCCTACCTCCCAAAGTCCGCGCCCGAGGGTAGCCAGGACCTCGGGCCGAGGCGAGAATCCAAGCCGGCCGGGGCCATTTGGGCCAGTAGCCAAAGAGCTTCCAAGGATAACCCCATCGCCGTAACATCCGGGCTCTTGCGGCGGCCGAAGGAAGGCGGTTCGGGTCTGGGGCTTCCAAGCCCTTCTGGGAGCAAGGCTAAACCAGGGCTGGTGTTCATAACCTCCACCGTCCGGCCAAACGATGCCGGTATCCTCCCCGGTGCCATTACGGATCGACCTTCCCGCCGGCCTCCCAACTCCGCCGCAATGACGCTTGTGCTCGGCTTTTCGGCTTTGCCTAGTCGGATCGGCGTAGGGCTGGCCGCTTCTAGGCGGACGCGAGGGCCGTCGCCGTAATCGCTAAGAGTCTGACGTTTCCCCTACCAGGCCCAGCCATAAATCGTTTGGGGTCCAGCCCATAGCCGAGATAGCCCAATATTTTGCGTAATTGGCTGAGAAGTGACCACGCCGTTAACTTTAGAAACGCCCGTTTTTGCGGAAGTAAAGAGCCGCATACCGACAACGCTAAACCGACAAAACCGTAAGGGAGGCTAAACCCAAGATCTAGCGAAGCGTAAGAGAGAAAACTCAAACGGCTAAACCAAGGCCCAATCGGCATTCCGGGAGAAGCCGCGATTAACATAGTCCCATTTATGTCCAGGCCAAGATTAGGATGCGAGAGGTGTGCCCATACACTGAGCTAAAAAAATACCATAGCCATATCTTCCTGACCATAGACCGCCAATCGGTTCGCCAAGGGCCACTCTTTTCCAAGGGCGATGGCAAAGGCCATCGGTTCGCCTTAAAGCCTTTAGGGCACCGCCGGAAACGAGCCACGCCTGAACGTCTCAGGAACCCCACTCAGGGTATCGTGACTTGTTCGCTGGGGTTATGCCCAAGAGGGGGTTAGAACGACCCAGTTCGGAAGCTAAGCCTGAAAGCAAAGGGTTCAACCATAGACCGTGCCGGGACTTGAGCGCTGAGGTTATGCTTATAATCTGTGTTTGGGTGGCCAGGGCTAAAGACAAAGCGAGCTTGGAGAGTTCCGCCTTTTAGCTCGTCGGAGCTTGAACGCTGGGGTTATGCCCAGAATTGGCGCTTGGGCAGAGCCAAAAAAAATACACCGACATCTGAATCGTCCCTGGCCAAGTCTGTCGCATAGGAATCGTAAAGAATTACCGAATTACCTTCTCAACTGGCATTTTTTGGCGCAAGTCATCGGCATAGTTTTTTCGGTCGCGATCATGGTTTCAAGGTTAAGAGCCATACGAAAATCTCATTCTCATAGCGGATAGGCTGGCAGATTTTTAGGACGGCACCCTAGCCAAACGCGGATAAGGGGGCCTTTTTGAAATCTTCCATTTTGGTGGCGGAAGACAACTGTTTTTGGTGCTTCGGGGGCGATTTAGGATAGTTCTGGTTTAAAGAGGATTCTTTTGTAGCATCAAGGCCAGTTTTTCAGGGGAGATTTCGATAACTTTGCCATCCTCCCAAGCTACCATTGGTACTCCGGCCGCTATATGTCTCTTCATGGCCTCACGGGCACCTTTACGGAGAGCCTCGATAACGACAGCCTCATTTGTGATTAAAGCGTCAATGTCAATCTGTTTTTTATCCGACATTACCATACTCCGTCAGAAGAGCGTTGTATCGCTTCTCATAAATGACAATAAATGATGTATCCTGCCCGCCTTCGGCTATTTTGACCGGGCTGTCTGGATAGGAGCTATCAAAAATCTGCCAGGATGATACCACCGGCATGTAGAGACTGAAAAGGTTTTTCAAGCCGGCGGCAAATCGCCTCCTGATATCAGAGGCCGGAACATTGTGGCCGCCCAGGCTGACTCTGGAAGCCACCCTGGCTATGGCGGCGTCGGCGCTGGGGAGGGTTAGAAACATAAGATGGCTTTTGTAACCAGAGGCAGACAGTCGCTTTAACCAGGGGGCAAAAGATCGGGAGGCCAGAGTGGTTTCAAAAGCAAAGTCGGCTCGTTTGCCTGCCAGTTCCCGAAGGCGCTTAAGAATGATACGCCCAGCCTCCAGGGCAACTGACTCTGGACGGAAGGCCGATAAGCCTTGGGCGATGGAATCGGCGTTGACAAATTCATTCACCGCAAAAGTGTCCCGGAGCAATACCGGAGCGCTGGTTGATTTGCCGGCACCGTTCGGGCCGGCCAGAATTATTACGTGGGGAGCTTTACCCATTTACATCACCATATCATTGACGCGTTCGCGAAAACCACTTTGCCGGGTGACCACGATTTAGTCCTTCGACTTACGCTATTAGAAGATAGGGCTATTTAGAGCGATAAAAATTGAAAAAATATCGGCTTTTACCGTTGTGTTGACAATGGGCGCAGCGAGCTACCTAACTCCTCCACGCTGCCTATGACTGGCGATTATACAAGATCCATCTAACTTTCCGTTTACATTGTAATCCGTAAAAGCGGGACATTCAATTTGATTCACCTTCATTGATTGTTCCTGTCATTATACCGGGCTCTTCCGGATTTGGCGTAAGTTAGAGTAAAAAATGCTAAAATTGATATATGGTATGCTTTCACGGGCTTGGCGCTTGAGCCCCATATAGAATAATCTCAGGCTTGGTTCATCCGGCCCCTTTGGGTCACAGGGGTAAAAATTCCTATAGCAACCCGATAGGTTTAATGGCTCATGGCTCATTAGCTGGCCAACGATGGTTTTGAGCCATCTGGGTCATCGAACAATCGGCCTTTCGCCCCTCACATAGGCCTTAGCGGCTGTTTTAGATGGCTCTGGGTTTGGGTGGGGGGGTTAAAGCTGTCTTGGCTCTCAGGGAAGCTATAGGACCCGTCTAGGGAAAGCCCCAGAATCAATATGAGGCAGGTTCCGGTGGCTCGCGTTCTCGATAATGATACACTGAGCCTGATGGTTTAGGGTTGGCACCTTTAAACGCGATTGTCACCATCGGTCGCCGCAGTTTAGAAAGGGAAGGTATTATTGACGATTGAGCCGTTGAGCAGTTGATCCGTTGAGTTAGTAGCCTTGCGTTTAAGGGAAACGGCACTTATTTTGGGGGAGATCATCGATTATAGGCTGATTCGGCTTTGATAGGCTTTTTAGGGTCTCTTCGGGGCAATGGGAGCTTGACGTGCCTTTACCTTGGCTGGATTGGCTTCTGTGCCGGTTTCGGTGGCAAGCTCTTTGGGCGTTACGCCTTGATCTACTTAGCGTTTCGCGATTGCCTGCCCAGTTAATCCCTGCCCTATCTTCCCTTCCGCTCGCCAAATCGCAACTCTGGCCGTTGCCAAGCAGAGGATTTTGTGGCATAGTTAATGTGGAAATATGGAGAACGTTACGGTTTTCCGGCTGAGTTTGGGGCACGATAGGACTGGCCGGTATTCCCCTTTTTACTGGCCCTAGGCGGGAGCGGCATAATGAACGAGACATTGAAAGCGAAACGGCTTCCCCTTGGAAATCAAACATTCGCTAAAATCATTGAAGAAAACCTTTTGTACGCCGACAAAACCAAGTTCATCCACGATCTCATACAGAGCTCGAGGAACAACTATTTTCTTTCCCGGCCCCGCCGTTTTGGTAAGACTTTACTGCTTAACACAATCAAAGAGCTTTTTTCCGGAAACAGCGAGCTTTTTAAAGATCTTTGGATTGGCCGGTCCGGTTACGGCTTTCCCAAGCATCCCGTCCTTTCCCTAACTATGTCGATGAG
>JAIRNQ010000349.1 GCA_031257955.1 Deltaproteobacteria bacterium
GTGCCTCCTGAGTTTGCCTAGCCGGCCAAAGGAGGTGTATTCCATGTCTTGGAGAATGACCGGCAGCAACGGGCACTTGGCCTTGGAAGCCACCAAGGCCGCGCCGTCGTAAATCTTCATGATCTCCCCGTTGTCGTTTAGTCGACCCTCGGGAAAGATGACCAACATTTCGCCGTTGTCCAGGGCCGAAATCAAATCCCTGGCCCCGATGGGCTGGGCCGGGTTTAGGGGAATGGTCTTGTAGAAGCTGGTGAAGAACCTGACCCACCAGGCCTGGGCCCTATAGACGTCAATGGCGAAGGTCAGGCTCCTGGGGATGTAAGCTACCAACAGGGCCACGTCGGCGAAGGATTGGTGGTTGCAAATGACCAAGGCCGGGCCTTCCAACACCGTTTCCAAGTTGGCTTGGCCGGAGACCTTAGGCTTAAAGATGACCCGCAAGACAATTCTGAGCAAACACCTAAAGGCCGCGGCCGGGAGAAAGTAAACGGTCATGGCCGTCATGAGCACGGCCGTGGCCCCGATGAAAACGAAGACCTCGGCGATGGAGAAGCCGACCTTGAACATAAGCGTGACCAGGAGGCTAGCCACGACCATGAAAGCCGAGGTCACTATGTTGTCGGCGGCTATGATCCTGGCTCTTTGGCCGGGCTGGGCTTGGCGTTGGATGTAAGCGATCAAGGGGACCACGAACACCCCGCCCGAAAGGCTGATCAAGAGGCACAGAGCGGCGATGGCCAGATGGTGAGGGCTACGGACGAACTCGCCAAAGCCAAAGGAAAGCGGCTTGGCGGCAGGCATGGCGCTAATGGCGTAGGCGAAGGCCAGCAAAAAAACGGTCATCAGGGCGGCCGAGGCCGGCACCATGGTCACGGTCACCTGACCTTTGGCCAGTTTGTTTACCAGCAAAGAGCCAACGGCAATGCCCACGGCGAACATGGTCACCATGGCCGCCCCGACTTCCGGTTTGGCCCCCATGACGGTGGCGGAAAGGACGGGCATCTGGGACAGAAGGACGCTGCCCATGCCCCAAAACCAGCCCATGGCCAACATGGACAACCAAATGCCCCGGTCGCTTCTGGCCGCTTGGAGTATTTTGGCTGTGGAACGGAAAAGGAGGGGATCGATTTTAAGATCCGGGTTAACCAGCTCCGATCGGGGCTGCCGGAGGGCGAAAAAAAACGACAGTCCGCCCACGACGATAAGCGAAATGGGCATCAGCAGATGGGGGCCCAGTGGCGTGGTTACCAAATAAAAGCCGATGGTCGTGCCCAACACTATGGCCAGATAGGTGGCCCCGCTGAAAAGGCCGTTGGCGGCCATCAATTCGTCGGGTTCGACGATTTCCGGAAGGATGCCATATTTAACCGGCCCAAAAAAGGCCGTTTGGGTGCCCATTAAAAAAATGACCACGAACAGGCCGGCCACACTCTGGAAAGCGAAAAATACGGCGGCCAGAAGCATGACGGCGAACTCGAAGCCTTTGTTGATTTTAACGATGGAGCTTTTACGGTAACGGTCGGCCAACTCCCCGGCCACGGAAGAAAAGAGAAAAAACGGCAAGACCATAAGTCCAGTGGCCAAACTGCCCATGACGCTTCTGTCGGCCGGGGTCAGTCCCACGGTCACGTAGGCCAGCATGGCGATCATGGCTTGACGCATGAAGTTATCGTTGAAAGCGCCCAGGGTCATGGTCCCAAAAAGGGGCCAATAGTCGCGTTTGGCCAACAGTCTCGTAAAAATACTCATTTAGGGCACCCAACAAAATGTCTCAGAAAGAACCTTCAAATACAATGGCCGATAACGATATGGCCATACCAAAAAAACGATATAAAGGGACCGATTCCCGCCGAGGCCGCAATCCCAGGCGTCGGTCGGGCGACGCCAAAAGCGGCCGGGCGAAAAAAAACGGGCCCCGCCCGAATCTGCGCATTATGGCCAATTATACCACGCCTATGACCATAGCCCCAAAAACTGGCCAAAGGGCGCCAACCGCCAATTGGGCCCTGGAAGGCAATCTTTAGGGTCTCTGGTCTCTTGTGCCCAATGGGCTGGCCCCTCGCTGCCAACGGCCATCGACGAGCCGTCCTCCCAAAGCCGAAGCCGGCACCGGCGCCGGTTCCGGTTCCGGCCCAGGGCGCGGCTTTGGGCTCGGTTTATGACGCGAAATTGGCGGTAAATAACCGCCGTTGTGGGGACGGGGAAACAGTTGCAATTTCGTTTTTCAGTAACTATAATGGCTAATATCTTTAGAGCCCAGGCCATCGACAAGCCGCCTCCCACCGAAGCTTGGGCCGGTTCCTCGGCCCGGCCAATTCCAGTCTTGTGGCTAGGTTTAGGCTATCTCCAGCGGGCAAAAGACTTTATTTACCAATGGACGCGTCGGTTCCTTTAACGGGCCCCTGGGAAGGGGGCGGATGGTGGATTGTCGCTAGTTGGATCCCTTAGGCGGCACACTTTTGGCCGTAAAGACATCGGCCCACAGTCGATTTGGACCGGCCCTCGGCCGACTTAGACCGGCCATAGACGCGCGAAGTTTATTCGGGCGGGCATAGCTCAATGGTAGAGTGCAAGCTTCCCAAGCTTGAAGTTGCGGGTTCGATCCCCGTTGCCCGCTCCAGTTTTTCAAAAGTCGGTGCCAGCACTAATTTTTTTTCGCTGCCGCCGATGGACAGCCGAAACCCGCCCACAAAGTCTTAGACGCGCAAAATAACGATTAAATCAGACATCCACGAACACGCTTTATTATTGTCAGGGTTTTCGCGCTTTTATAGAAACACTTTTGAGCAAAACATATTCGCTTTCCATGGCGTCTTTGGCGGCAAACTCGGTTCGCGGAATCGGTTTGTTAACGCTCTTATTGTGATATAAATAATATCCGTATGTCATGTATAAGCTTGTCCAGCAACAGTCCTTGATTGATAAATAATTTTATTTGTTATTAGATTAACTGTATCTAAAATAGTAAACACAAACTATATTTTGTTTATTAGAGATATTTTTACTAGGTATTTTTACGCCTAAACGTATGATTTTAAAATGAATCACCTAAATATCATATATTTCTCAAATTGTCGTCTGGTTCTATCAATTTCTCCCTCTACCTTCACCGACTCTAAATACCTACGCTCTCATTCTATCTATCCCTGTTTAAATTATAAAAATTTGTTATACTTAAAAACTAATTTACATTAATTAGAGGTCGGGTTTAGAGAATAATTTGATAATATACCTTTTGAGCTAACGGAACTTATCATTATTTTTTGACAAATTTAGTTGACTGGCTAGCCGAAATTATGTATAGTTTCAGGTCGGTTAGGAAAAGCGCTTGATCCGATGGGCCCCGGGGCGCTAAAAATTCCTTTTGTCGCGTTTGCGGAACTATTGAAGCGTCACGATAGTTAGTGGCCCGTAAATAAATTGTTTTTAGCGAAAGAGCAAGAAAATATTTGTTAAGTATATGATAAGTTTTTATACTTATCATAATTTAGCGATAAAAGTTCGCTTGTTTTGTATTTAACTCGTTTGGCGCAACTTAAAGTTGCCCTTAGGCTCGACGCTCAGAACCCCCTTCAAAGGCCCAGAGGCCTGGACTGGAGACCCGGAGAAAGGCCCGATGGCCTGGACTGGAGACCCGGAGAAGGACCAGAAGGCCTGGACTGGAGACCCGGAGAAAGGCCCGATGGCCTGGACTGGAGACCCGGAGAAAGGCCCGAAGGCCTGGACTGGAGACCCGGAGAAGGACCAGAAGGCCTGGACTGGAGACCCGGAGAAGGACCAGAGGCTTTGACCGGAAGCCCAGAGGTTGGGCCCGGTCGTCGGTCGCCCTTTAGGAAAGGCCAGGGGAATTAACTCCCAGTGGGGCTGGGCTGGATTTTGGGGCCCAAACGATGGGCTTTTTGGGCGCGGCTCGCTGGCCTATAGATTCTGTGCCATAGCCGCGGATTGGTCTTGGAGATTGGACCAAAAGATATGGCCGTATGGCCGAGAATAATTTTCATCTTTAGTTTCTGAAGATAGATAACGGCAAAAGGCGCGAACATGGCCGCGAGGCCGACGCGAAGTTAAAACAACGGTACCCATAGTGTCCCATAACCAGCCTTCGGCTACCGCCGGGGGGAATATTTAGGCTTTCGTTCATTGAATCCAGCTTCGACCAAAAGATATTATCGATCCTTGGCGCCCCTGACCACCCCCAGCGCCCTTTCCCGAGCGGGAGGCTGGAGGGGCCTTTTTGGCCGCGAGGCCCCCATGGATCTGGAGATCGGCTTCGGAAACGGCGAATATTTGGCCAGAAATTCCGAACAGTACCCAGACAGGGACTTTGTGGGCCTGGAAGTCGCATGGAATAGCGTAAAACGCGCCCTGCGCCGTCTGGCCAAGCCGCCCAGGAGCAACGCCCGCCTCATTCTCGCCCCGGCCTTCCCCGCCCTTTCGCTTTTCTTCGCCCCCAGGAGCCTCTCCAGCGCGGCCTGCCTCTTCCCCGTCCCCTGGCCCAACGACAAGCACGCCCACAAAAGGCTTTTTTCCCGGCCTTTCTGGGATCTGGCCGCCAACCGGCTCAAAGACGAGGGCGTTTTCCGGATGGTCACCGACCACGAGGGTTTGGCCCTTTGGGCCCTGGAACAGGCCCGGGGTTCCAGCCTGGAACTGACGCTTAGCCAGAGCGGCGAATCCCTGGACACCAAATACGATCGCAAGTGGCGCTCCGGCGGCCAAGGGGTTTTTTTTCATTTAACCGGCCGCAAGATCGGCCACGTCGAATTTGAACACCGGGGTTTCTCCGAAATGCAGCCGCGCCTAAGTTACTTAATCGATCCGTCTAACTATCGTCCCGAGGGGCAAAGCTCCGACCCCACCATCGTTTTTGGCGACTTTATTTACGATAGCTCCAAACGGCAAGGACTTTTGGCCACCAAGGTGGTCGAGGACCAGTTCATCCAAGAGTTTTTTATCCGGGTCACCCAGCAGCCGGACGGCGCCTTTAAGCTGACCCCGGCCTTTTCGAGCCAAGTTTTTCCCACCTACGGGATATCCGCCGCCCTGGATCTGGCTTCGTTGGCCGATCCCAAACCGCCCAAGTGGGCCCCGGCGGCCGAGAGCCCCGAGGGCCGACCCTAGGGCCGGCACCGCTTGGTTTGGCCGGGAAATTATTGGGTAGGAATAATTTCCGGAAGTTTTTGGCCCACACGTTTATAATGTTTTGAGTTTTAGCGTACCCGTTGGGTCGCTATCCCAGTTTCCCGCCCCAAGGGGAGGGAGAAATCCCGGTAATTTAAATTGGTTCAAACATCGAAATAAATTTTTCGGAAACCAATTTCCTTCTTTTGAAAAAATGGAGCGGGCAACGGGGATCGAACCCGCAACTTCAAGCTTGGAAAGCTTGCGCTCTACCATCTCTGACCGACGTTCGGGTTTTTGGGTATTGTTTATGACTGAGTCTTTAGCCGGACAGATTGAAAAAGTCACATTTTTAAACGATGAAACTGGCTTTTCGATTGTTATGCTTAAAGTTGACGGAAAGAGGGAAGCGGTGACCGCTTGTGGACACCTAAACGCCCCTTCCGTTGGTGAAATAGTAGATCTCACTGGTGATTTTAAACGCCATCCCCGTTTCGGACTCCAGTTCGAAGTGGCCACTTGCTCTTCCCGGCCCCCGGAAACCGAAAACGGTTTAACCAAATACCTGGGCTCGGGTTTGATCAAGGGCGTGGGTCCGGTGCTGGCCAAGCGCATGGTTGACGCCTTCGGGCAAGACGTTTTGAACGTCTTGGACACCGACCCGGGGCGGATGGCCGAGGTCAGGGGTTTGGGCCCGGTCAGGCGGGAGCGGGTCATCGAGGCCTGGCGATCCACCGCCGGGATTAAGCAGCTCTTGTCGTTTCTGTCGGCCTTTAACCTGGGCCCGTCCCTGGCCGTGAAGATCCTAAAAAAATACGGCTCGGAAGCCGAGGAGATCATCCGCAAAGATCCCTACACCCTGGCCTACGAGATTTCCGGGGTAGGCTTTCTAACCGCCGACAAGGTGGCCACCCACCTCAACTTCGCCCCGGACTGCCCCCAGCGGCTGGAAGCCGGCTTGATTTACTGCCTGGACGAGGCCGTAAGGGATGGCCATGATTTCCTGCCTTCAGGGGAGCTGATCGGCGCCGCCAAAAAACTCATTCCCGAAGCCACCACCGCTGCCCTCGAGTTGGCCCTTTCCAATATCGCCCTGACCGGGCGGGCCATGGCCGAAAAGCGGGACGAACCCGGCCAGATGGACGTCTATCCGCCGGAAACCCACCGGGCCGAAAACTGGGTGGCCAAATGTTTGGCCTCCATCCTAAAGGCGCCTTTCTCGGCTAGCGTCCCCCGGCCCATCAAGGCCCTGGCCTGGTCGGAGACGACTTTGGGCCACGAACTGAGCGACGAGCAGCGGGAAGCGGTCATCATGGCCATAACCGAAAAGTGCTCCATCATCACCGGCGGCCCGGGCACGGGCAAAACGACCATGACCAAAGCCGTTTGCGGCATCTGGAAGCAGGTTACCGCCAAGCTGGCCCTGGTCGCCCCCACCGGCCGGGCGGCCAAGCGCCTGTCCCAGGCCACCGGCTTTGAGGCCACGACCATCCACCGGCTTCTCCAGTACGTCCCAAGCGACGGTGGTTTCATCCACGGCCCCAACAATCGCCTGGATCTGGACATGATTTTGGTGGACGAGGCCTCGATGATCGACGTGCTACTGATGAATCAGCTCCTGGGGGCCTTGCCGTCCAGAGTCTGCCTCATCCTTATCGGCGATCAGGACCAGCTCCCGCCGGTGGGCCCGGGCCGGGTTTTGCCTGACATGCTAGCCAGCGGCTTAATTCCCTCCAAGAAACTGACCAAGATTTACCGCCAGGCCGAACGCAGCTGCATAGTCCAGGCCGCCCACATGATTAACGATGGCCTCTCCCCGGCGGAAATGGACCGCAATCCCGACGCCGATTTCTTCTTCGTGGAGGAAGAGAACCCCACCGGCATAATCGACAAGATTGTCCGGCTGGTCTGCGACCGCATCCCCAAAAAACTGGGCATAAACCCCAAGACCGATGTCATGGTCCTCTCGCCCACCAAAAAAGGCGAATTGGGCACGGTTAATCTCAACGCCCAGCTGGGCAAGGCCCTCAACCCCTTCTTCGCTCCTACCATAGTCCGCTATGGCCAAACCTTCAGGGTTAACGATCGGGTCATGCAGGTGCGCAACAACTACACCAAAGAGGTATATAACGGGGATCTGGGCCGGGTTAGCGACATAGACATGGAAAACCAGGAACTCCGGGTTCAATTCGACGATCACAAGGTGAATTACGACTTTTCCGAGCTGGACGAGCTTTCCGTGGCTTGGGCCTCCACCGTCCACAAGGCCCAGGGCTCCGAGTTTCCGGCGGTGGTCATCCCCATCCACCCGTCCCATCACATAATGCTTCGGCGCAAACTAATCTATACCGCCGTAACCCGCGGACGACAAATGGTTTTGCTGGTCGGCTCCCCCGCCGCCCTACTAACCGCGGTCAAAAACAACCGGGAGGATCGCCGCCACAGTAACCTCGATCGGCTCCTCGTCCAAGCCATCAACTCCGGCCAGTGACCGGTCACTGGCCGGCCAGGCCAGGGAAGCCGGCGATGACGGCGACGGGGGAAGAGACGGCTGGAAGGCGAAGACCATGAAGCTCATATCGTTTAACGTTAACGGCCTGCGGGCCGCCTCGGGCAAGCCCGGTTTTTTCGAGTGGTTTTTGGCCTCCGGGGCCGACCTCGTCGCCCTCCAGGAGACCAAGGCCAGGCCGGAGCAGCTGGGCGAAGAGATTTTAAGCCCGGGGCCTTACCGTTCCTATTTTTCCTCGCCCACCGTCAAGAAAGGCTACTCGGGGGTGGCGATTTTCGCCAAAGAAAAGCCCCTTGGCGTCACGGCCGAGCTGCCGGGGGACAAGTGGGCCCAGGAAGGGCGTCTTCTCCACGCGGAACTAAAGGACTTCCACTTCCTCAACGTCTACTTTCCCAATGGCCAGAAGGACGACGAGCGCCTCGATTTCAAGATGGGCTACTATGAGGCCTTTTTCGAGTTCGCCCAAAAGCTGCGGGCCAGCAAACCGGTGGTGGTCTGCGGCGACTTCAACGTGGCCCACCGGGAGATCGATCTGGCCCAGCCGGAGTACTATTCCGAGACCTCGGGTTTTTTGCCCCAGGAAAGGGAATTTGTTACCAAACTGATAGCCAACGGATACGTTGATACCTTTAGGCACCTTAACGGGGATCTGACCGAACAATACACTTGGTGGTCCTACCGGGGCGGAGACAAGCGCAAAAACAACGGCTGGCGGATCGACTATTTTTTCGCCACCTCGGAACTGGCCCCCAAACTGGCCAAGGCCTGGATCGAGCCCAAGATACGCTTCTCCGACCACTGCCCCATCGGCCTGGAGCTTAACTTATAAGCCCGCTCCAGCCGGGCCCGATTAGGCCAAGCCCCATTCGGTCGGGCCCGGTTAGGCCAAGCCCCGCTCCAGCCGGGCCTGGATCTTTAAGTTAGGTTCCCAAGCGCGCCTGGGAATTGTAATTATACGGTTCGGCTTGGCTTTTAACGCCGCCTATCGTTTGCCTATACGGTGGGGTATTTTAGTGGGACCATTGGGCCCATCGGTCCGGCGCTTAAACTGGCCTTGGCGAACCTTTCCAAGACCTTTCACAGCCTTTCCCTGCCCTCGGGCTCCGGTCGGGACTAGCCGACCTGGGCCAGCGTCAATAAAAAACCTTGCCCTTTTTCCTCCAAAATGCTATCATCGTATAAACCTAAGGAGCATATCGAAACCGTTGGGATCCGTCCCGGGTTTGAGTTAAGAGGGGCACGGGGCCGCCTTTGGCGTCATGAGTAATCCGGCCAACCGCCCTCCCCACACCCCTTACTCGGCCGAGGACTGCCCGGCTTTTTCGGCTCCACACCCACCCAACTCCTAAGGAGCGTATAATGGAAAAGGAAGAGAAGAAATTCTCATCCGCTGAACCCATCAGCATGAGTGACAGTGACCTAAACTTTGCCAAGGACATTGGCAAAGTGGCCGGCACCGATCTCAACTCCTGCCTGACCTGTATGTGCTGTTCGGGCGGATGTC
>JAIRNQ010000042.1 GCA_031257955.1 Deltaproteobacteria bacterium
GGGGGTAAGTTGGTGGCGAATTGAGGCCAAGGGGGCGGATTAACTGTATAAGTATTGGAATGGGCTCGGTTGGGGGCGGATTTGCTTGGACCGGCCCGGGGCTTGGGCCGGGTCCGGGGGATTTTGGGGCGGTTTTTTTCGGTTGCCACCCTTTCGCGGTTGTTCGGCCGGGAGGCATTGGGGCCAAAAGGGCCCCTTGGGGCGGCCGGGACGGTCAGTGGGCGGAACTTTTTTCGGCCGGGCCCGGTTTTATAACATAAGGCAATTTATAAAGATTTTGTAAAACTTGGGCCGATTTTCGGTTCCTTGGGCCGGGTTTCAAAAATCCGTCAAAAAATCTTATTGACACATTATGTCATTTATATTAATATTTGCGGTAACTCAACAAAGGTGTCTTTCTCTGAGTCGGCGGTTCGTTCTCGGGGTTTCCCAAAGGACGGCTCGTGAAGAAAAGCCTTATGGGCCGGGCCTTGCCCGCGTTTGGGGCAAACGGGCTTGCCAATATTGGCTCATCGTCGCGGGCTGGGGGTTAACCGACCCCCGGGCGTTTCGCGGGCTGGGGGAGAGGCGCCGAGCGGACCGACGGGACCCGCGCGACCCGCGCTTGGCCGTTTGGCCCGTAGCCACACCTTTTCTTGAACGCTTGGCGTTCCATTCGAGGCCGTCCCGAAAGTTTGGCCGGCCTCTGACCAACGAAGGTGAGATTTAAACATGACTACCAAAACTGACAAATCGGGTGCCGTCCTGGTCATAGGCGGCGGCATCGCCGGGATGCAGACGTCCCTTGACTTGGCGGAGATGGGCTATTTCGTTCACTTGGTGGAGAAAAATCCGGCCATCGGCGGACGCATGGCCCAGCTTGACAAGGTTTTCCCGACCAACGATTGCGCAATGTGCATAATCTCGCCTAAACTCAACGATGTTGGCGGGCACATCAACATCGAGACGATGAATTGCGCCGAGGTGCTGGACATCAGCGGGCAGCCGGGCAATTTCAAGGCCCGCATCCGGAAAAACCCCCGCTTTATCGACAGCGCCAAGTGTACCGCCTGCGGCGACTGCGCCAAGGTCTGTCCGGTCGACCTGCCCTTTGAGTTCAACATGAACCAAAACACCCGCACGGTCACCTACAAGTCCTACGCCCAGGCCTACCCCAACGCCTACGCCCTGACCAAGGAAGGCGTCAGCCCCTGCGTCATCACCTGCCCCGCCCACGTCAACGCCCACGGATACGTTTCCCTGGCCGCCAAAGGCCGCTTCCAGGAAGCCTTGGAAGTCATAATGGACGTTTTGCCCCTTCCGGGCACCCTGGGCCGGGTCTGCGCCCATCCCTGCGAGACCGAGTGCCGCCGCCGCCAGATGGAAGCCCCGCTGGCCATCCGGGACATTAAGCGACTGGTGGCCGACAACGGCAACCTCAAGGAAGCCGGGGCCACCTTCACCCTGGAGGAACCCAAGGAAGGCAAAGTGGCCATCGTCGGGGCCGGGCCGGCCGGCTTGGCCTGCGCCTATCACTTGGCCCGCCGCGGCGTCAAGAGCGTTATCTTCGAGGCCGCCCCGGTGGCCGGAGGGGCCCTGAGGCTGGGCATCCCCGATTACCGCCTCCCGCCCTCGGTCATCCAGGCCGAGATTGACTTTATTTTGGAATTCTCCGGGGCCGAAATTAAATACAACACCGCCCTGGGCAAAGACATTACCGTGGAGGGCCTCTTGGCCGACGGCTACAAGGCCGTCTTCCTGGCCATGGGCGCCCACAACAACGCCAAACTGGGCGTACCCGGCGAAGATCTGCCGGGCGTGGTCTCGGGCGTAAAGTTCCTCAGGGACGTCAACCTCAACGAAGACCATACCCCCATCTACAAAGGCAAAAAAGTTTTGGTCCTTGGCGGCGGGAACGTGGCCATGGACGCCGCCCGCTCGGCCATCCGCCTGGGCGGCCAAGTCACTTTGGCCTACCGCCGCGGCAAGGGGGCCATGCCGGCCTGGCATTGGGAAGTGGACGAGGGCATCGAGGAAGGCATGAAGCTGGTGACCTTGCGTTCGCCCCAAAAATTCGTGGCCAAGGGCAACAAAGTCGTGGCTTATCTACCCGCCGTGAAGGTTTTGGGCGATCCCAACGACCGCAAGTCCAAGCTGACCGACGATCCCAGCGACGTTTTGACCGAAGAATACGATCTGGTCATCTCGGCCACCGGCCAGGTGCCCTCCAGCGAGTCGGTTAAGGACGTGCCCGGAATCGAGCTGGGCCGCGGCCAGACCATCAAGGCCGACCCCATTACCCTGGCCACCGGGGCCCCCGGGGTCTTCTCGGGCGGCGACATCCAGATTGGCCCGGCTTTGGCCATCGACGCCATCGCCGCCGGCAAAGAGGCGGCCATCTCCATCGCCCGCTACCTGGCCGGGGAAGATTTGGCCGAGGGCCGCAAGCCGCTGACCTTTACCGGCAAAGAAAACTACCGCGAGGTGCCCCTCCACGATCCCAAGATCGCCCGCTCGACCATGCCCACCCGACCGGCCACCGAGCGCTGCAAAGATTTTGAGGAATTCGAGCTGGGCCTCTCCCAGGAAGCCGGCATCAAAGAGGCTTCCCGCTGCATCTCCTGCGGGGCCTGCTGCCAGTGCTACCGCTGCGTCAAAGCCTGTCTGCCCGGGGCCCTGACCCTGGCCACCCACGCCCAGGAGCCCGAGATTGTCGAACTTGAGGTCGGGGCGGTGGTCGTGGCCACCGGCTTCGATCTCTTCGATCCGGCCAGCTCCGAGACCTATCGCTACAGCCAGTGGCCCAACGTGGTCACCTCCATGGAGTTTGAGCGCATCCTGTCGGCCTCCGGCCCCTTCCAGGGCCACATGGTCCGGCCTGGCGACCACAAGGAGCCGGAAAAGATCGCCTGGCTCCAGTGCGTGGGCTCCCGCGACATCAACCGCTGCGACAAGCGCTACTGCTCGGCCGTTTGTTGCATGTACGCCATAAAAGAGGCCTACATCGCCAAGGAACACGCCGGCGGGAATCTGGACGCCTCCATCTTCTACATGGACATCCGCACCTACGGCAAAGACTTCGAGAAGTACTACAACCGGGCCCAGGACGCCGGCGTCCGCTTCGTCCGTTCCCGGGTACACACCCTGACCCCCCAGATCAACGGCGACGTGGCCTTGGAATACATCGACGAGCAAGGCCAGCGCAAGACCGAGGTCTTTGACATGGTCGTCCTCTCGGTGGGCCTGACCCCCTCGGCCGGGCTGCCCGAGCTGGCCAAGGGCCTGGGCATCCAGCTTAACGACGAGGGCTTCGTCAAGACCCATCCCTTTACCCCGGTTACCAGCAGCCGGCCCGGCGTTTACGCCTGCGGGGCCATCAACGAACCCAAGGACATCCCCATCACGGTCATGGAGGCTTCGGCGGCGGCCGAGGCGGCCGGGCGGGACATCGTCGACGCCCGCTTCACTAAAACCAAGTCCCGCAGCTACCCGGACGAGAGGGACATCAAGGGCGAGGTGCCGCGCATAGGGGTGTTTATCTGCCACTGCGGCATCAACATCGCCTCGGTGGTTAACGTCCCCGAGGTGGTCGAGTACGCCAGGAACCTGCCGTTCGTCGAGTTGTGCGAGAACAACCTCTTCACCTGTTCCTCGGACACCCAGACCAAGATCAAGGACGCCATCAT
Source organism: Deltaproteobacteria bacterium (assembly GCA_031257955.1). Classification (GTDB taxonomy): domain Bacteria; phylum Desulfobacterota; class Desulfarculia; order Adiutricales; family Adiutricaceae; genus JAIRNQ01. The sequence continues at coordinate 3,666 of JAIRNQ010000042.1, forward strand.
AGAAAACAACCTCAACCGGGTGGTGGTGGCTTCCTGCTCGCCCAGAACCCACGAGGTGATGTTCCGGGAGACCTTGGCCGGGGCCGGCCTCAACAAGTATCTCTTCGAGATGGCCAATATCCGCGACCAGGATTCCTGGGTCCACCAGAAAGAGCCGGTTAAGGCCACCCAGAAAGCCAAGGACTTGGTTCGAGGCGCCGTGGCCAAAGCGGCCCTGCTGGAGCCGATGTACCAGACCAAGATGGGCCTTACCAGAGAGGCTTTGGTGGTCGGCGGCGGCGTGGCCGGCCTGAACTCGGCCCTTTCCATCGCCGAGCTGGGCTTTCCGGTTCACCTCTTGGAGAGGAGCGATACCCTGGGCGGCAACGCCCACAAGATCTTCTCTCGGGAGAAGGACGTCAGGGGCTACGTGAAAGACCTCATCGCCCAGGTTGAGGCCAACAAACTGGTGACCATCCACAAGGAAACCGTGCCCAAGTCCTCTTCCGGTTTTATGGGCAACTTCGAGACCGTCTGCCAGGGCCCGAAAGGCGAGTTCACCGTCAAACACGGCGTGACCGTTCTGGCCGCCGGCGGGCACGCCCACCAGCCCAAGAGCTACCTCTACGGGCAAAACCAGCGGGTCATGCTCTCTCTGGACATGGACGAGCTGTTGGCCTCCAACGATCCCCTAATCACCAAACCCAAGCAGACTTTCGCCTTTATTCAGTGCGTCGAGTCCAGGGAGGAGGCGCGCCCCTACTGCTCGAAGATCTGTTGCACCCATACCATCGAAAGCGCCCTAACCATCCTGGATCGAAACCCCGAAGCGGTCATCTACGTCCTTTACCGGGATATCCGCACCTACGGCTTCCGGGAGGAGCTCTATCTTGAGGCCAGAAGCCGGGGGGTCAGGTTCATCCGTTATGACACCGACTCCTACCCGGAGGTCACCGAGCTGGGTGCCGGCGGCCCCTTGAAGATCACCGTGGTCGACCACGTCCTCAAGCGCCCCCTGGCCATCCAAGCCGATTTCCTGACCTTGGCCAGCGGCATCGATCCCACCCCCATGCGGGAGGAGATCGTCGAGGTCTTCAAGGGCCAGCTGACGGCCGAAGGCTTCCTGCTGGAAGCCCACATGAAGCTCATGCCCGTGGATCTGGCCACCCACGGCCAGTATTTGTGCGGCTTGGCCCACTATCCCAAGCCCCTCGAGGAGACCATCGCCCAGTCCAAGGCCTCGGCGGCCAGGGCGGCCGGTATCCTGGCCAAGTCCCACATCATGGTCGGCGGCGTCGTGGCCGTGGTCGACCCCGAGAAGTGCGCCGTCTGCTGCACCTGCGTCCGGGCTTGCCCGGTCTCGGTGCCCAAGATCGTGCGCAATGAGGAGGACGAGGCCCTCCGGGGTCACGCCTTTATGGAACCGGCCATCTGCCAGGGTTGCGGCGTTTGCGTCTCCGAGTGCCCGGGCAAGGCCATCAAGCTTCAGTTTTTCACCGACGAGCAGCTCTTGGCCAAGATCGCAGCCATGGTCGAGGAGCCCCAAGCCGCGGAGGCCTAAGGCCCCAGAGGCCTCGGGGGCCAATGGCCCCCGACCCCCGCCGACATAAAACCGCCCTGGGCCAGGGGGCCCGGGGCGGCGCAATCATAACTTTAAACCATATAGACCCCCAGGCGGATATCGCCCCAGGAGCCGCGATGAGTGAAGAATTTGAACCAAGGATTATCGCGTTTTGCTGTCAGTACTGCGCGTATAGCGCCGCCGATATGGCCGGTTCCATGCGACTACAGTACCCCTGCAACGTGGAAATTGTCCTGATACCCTGCACAGGCCGTTTTGACGTCATACTGGCCCTGAAAGCTTTCGAGGCCGGGGCCGACGGCGTTTACGTGGCCGGTTGCCTAGAGGGGAATTGCCATTTTTTGGATGGCAACATCAGGGCCAAACAAAGGGTGGCCTATCTCCAGAAAGAGATCCAGAAGATTGGCGTTGAGCCGGAAAGGTTGGCCATGTACAACCTGTCGGCCTCGCAGGGTCCCCGTTTCGCCGAGATCGTCAACGAATTCTCGGAGACCATCAGCCGCGTGGGGCCAAGCCCCATGAGAAAGAACCTGGCGGCCTAACGGTCCCAGTCCCGGAAGTGGAGACATTGACATGATTATCGCTGAAAGAAAGCCCATCGACGAGATCAAGGGCTTCATTGAGGGCAAGAAAAAAGTGCTTCTGGTGGGATGCCGAGGCTGCGTGACCGTGTGTAACGCCGGCGGAACCAAGGAAGTGGGAATCTTGGCTTCGCTGTTGCGCCTCGACGCCCAGAAGGAGGGACGGGAACTGACCGTCGACGAGTTTACCTTGGAGCGTCAGTGCGACCCGGAATACGTCGAGGAGCTGGTCGAGCACGTTGAGAAGCGTTACGAGGCCATCCTTTCCATGGCCTGCTCGGTGGGACCCCAGTTCATCACCCGTAGGTACCCAAAGGAAAAGGTTTATCCTTCCCTCAACACCTGCTTCATCGGGGGGGCCTTGGCCCACGGCATCTGGGCCGAGCATTGCCAAGCCTGCGGGAACTGCGTCATTCACAATTTCGGCGGCATGTGCCCTATCAGCCGCTGCTCCAAGAGCCTCTTAAACGGCCCTTGCGGCGGCTCGTCCGGGGGCGTCTGCGAGATCAGCAAGGAGGTGGAGTGCATCTGGCACCTCATCGCCACCAAGGTCATGGAAGAGAACCGCCTGGACGATTTCGCGCCCGTGCAACCCATTAAGGACTGGACCTCCAGCCGCGACGGCGGACCCAGGAAAATCGTCAGGGAGGAGCTGGTTAAATGACGCGCGAAATCAAAACCAACAGCAATCTTGAGAAAGTCTTGGCTTCCGGGGCCTTCGCGGTCACCGGCGAGCTGGGCCCGCCCCGCCACGCCGCCGCCCACGAGGTGGCCGAAAAGGCCAAACACTTGGTCGGGAACGTCGATTCGGTGAACATTACCGACAACCAGACGGCCGTGGTCCGCATGTCCTCGCTGGCCGCCGGGCTCCTGGCCCAGAAAGAAGGCCTGGAGGCCAACATGCAGATGGTCTGTCGCGACCGCAACCGCATCGCCATGCAGTCCGATCTGCTTGGGGCCTACGCCTTGGGCATAAACAATATCCTCTGCCTGTCTGGGGACCACCAAAAGTTTGGCGACCATCCCCAGTCCAAGAACGTCTTCGACATCGACTCCATCAACCTAATCCAGGTCATTAAGGCGATGCGCGACGACGGGCGCCTCTTGAGCGGCCAGGAACTTCCGCCCGAGGGTCGGCCCAAGCTCTTTATCGGCGGGGCCTATAACCCCTTCGCCGATCCCGAAGAGTACCGGGTCCACCGGGTGGCCAAAAAAGTGGCCGCCGGGGTCGACTTCCTCCAGAGCCAGTGCATCTACGACATGGACCGCTTCCGCCGCTTCATGGCCCGGGCCGTGGACATGGGCCTGACCGAGAAGACCTACTTCCTGGCCGGGGTCACCCCCCTCAAGAGCCTGGGCATGGCCAGATACATGAAGAACAACGTCCCGGGCATCACCGTCCCAGACTCCTATATCGATCGCCTCAAGGGCGTGGCCAAGGACAAGCAGGCCGAGGAAGGCATCAAGATCGCCTGCGAGCAGATCCAGGAGTTCAAGGAAATGAAAGGCGTGGCCGGAGTCCACATGATGCTTATCGAGTGGGAACACATGGTCCCGACCATCGTCAAGGAAGCCAAGCTCGTCCCCCGCCCCAAAGTCTGACCCCCGGCTTAAACTTTGGGCCCCAGTCCCCCCCAGGAGGCCCTGGGGCCTCCCCAACTAACCGGGGAGGCCCCAGGGCCTCCCCAATTTCCCTACCCGCCAACGACCGGGACGCGCCCCAAGGCCCTGGGCCCTTATTCGACGAAAGACAGGCTATTGATGAAATGCTGAAATTCGGTCGCGAATTCCATGTCAATTATACCTTCCTCAAACTGGTTGATACCACTCACCAGCTTTATTAGTTTGTCGCCCTTTAAGGCATAAAAAATGATCGCGTTGAAGGAAATGTCGCCTTCATGTAAGTAAGTGGTGAACCTCAAGACCGGCACGTTGTCCCATCTGGTCGTGCCCAGCATGGTTCTTACCCCCTGTTCGTCTTTAATTAAATCCGTCCATAAATTTTTAATTTTTTCGTTATCCCATTGCCCGTTCACCTTTAAAGAATCGGCCGTGACGTTCGCGGGCAAAT
>JAIRNQ010000081.1 GCA_031257955.1 Deltaproteobacteria bacterium
GCGAGACGGCGGAGAGGATGGACCGAGGACCGGAAAAGCGCGAAAAAATCGCCATTGGTTCTGTCAGCCCGTTCGATCGTCAAATCAAATAACAATTTCGTAGAGTCGTTCAACGATAATTGTAATATTTTTGCGCTATTATGAATGACTGAGCTAAATCCGCCAAGGGGTAAGTTTTTTTCTTGACTTTGATGTTTACGGAGCTTATACTTTGCTTAAGTGAAGATTAAGGTCTTCAAAAGATCCGGGCCGTCCGGCGCCAACAAAGCCAAAGCGTTATTTCGGATACTTTTTACGCCCGCGACCGTGGTAGCTATCTTCCATTATTTTTTAGTTCCGGCTCATCAGTTTCACTGAAGGCTTAAGTTCGCCAGAGGCGCTTAGCCTTCTTTTTTTTTATCCGTCGCGCTTATAATGGGCCTCCGGCAGACGATCGACTCGGCCGCTCGCCGGCCGTGGCCTTAGCGGGCCGACGGCCTCCTTGGTCAGGCGACCAAATCCGACGGCGGAGCCGCGGGGCTAGCCGGCGGTCGGTTCGGCCAAGGACTACGGAGGGCCACTCCGGAAAGCTAACACTCACGGGCCGGAGTGGTCTTTGGCGACGGAAAACGCGCGGGGGCCAGAACGACCTCTCCCCAAAAGTCACCTAAAAGTTAGGGGCACCCAGAACGGTCAGGGATAAGGGTGCTTTTTTGACGCTTGGTGGAGTGAACGAACGCCCGTTACAACGATTTTGGAGCCTTTAGCCTTGCTTTACGGTATTATTTGATTTTTAGTAGACTGAGTCACCCAATTTTTTATTGTTAGACGATTTGGTCGGTCTAGGTAAGGTTTCCACGCAAAAAGCTTAGCCGCCCAAATGTTATCCCTGGCCGCGGGCCAGGGTCTCCTTCGGGGAATCAAGATGAAACCAATCGTAAAGATTTTACTCGCGGCATTCGCTTTGGCTTTCCTCGGATCGTTGGTTTCCAATGTCGCCAACGCCGCCGGTGAGCTGGACAAGATTAAACAAAACGGCAAACTTCGCGTGGCCGTCTTCAGCGACAAGCCTCCCTTCGGGTTTGTGGACGAAAACGGCGAAAACCAAGGTTATGACATCTACCTGGCCCATCGTTTGGCCGAGGACCTCTTTGGCGATCCCTCCAAGGTCGAATTCGTTTTGGTCGAGGCGGCCAGCCGCATAGAGATCGTCGTGGCCGATAAGGCCGACGTGGTTTTGGCCAACTTTACCGTGACGCCGGAAAGGGCCGAACAGGTCGACTTCGCCAAGCCTTACATGAAGGTAGCTTTGGGCGTGGCTTCGCCCTCGTCGGCGCCAATCACCGAAGTCTCCCAGCTGGCCGGCAAAAAACTTATCGTCAACAAAGGCACCACCGCCGACAGCTACTTCAGCAAGAACCATCCGGAAGTGGAGCTAGTCAAGTACGATCAAAACACCGAATCCTTTAACGCCCTCAGGGACGGTCGGGGCGTGGCCTTGGCCCATGACAACACGCTTTTGTTCGCCTGGGTTAGGGCCAATCCCGGTTACGTGACTGGCATCGATTTTCTGGGCGATCTCGACAACATCGCCCCGGCGGTCAAAAAAGGCAACACCGAACTCCTAAACTGGCTTAACGAGGAAATAACCAAGCTGACCAAGGAGCAATTTTTCCAGAAAGACTACGAGGCCACTTTGTTGCCGGTCTACGGCGAAAGCGTTGACCTAAACACGGTAATCTTCACCGAATAGCCCATCAATCGGACCCCGGACGCCGGCTGGCCCCTAAGGCCGCCTGGCGGCCGCCGGAACATGGGAAGTGACCCATGCTTGATTTTGGTTTCATGGCGCGCTGCGTCCCACTATTCGTAAAGGCCGCCGAGTTAACCGTTAAGCTAGCCTTCTGGGGCATCGTCATGTCCACGGTTCTGGGACTAATCTGCGCCCTGATCCGTTACTGGAAAATACCGGTACTGCAGCGGCTGATCGGCGTCTACATCGAGCTGGCCCGCAATACTCCCTTAATGATCCAGTTGTTTTTCCTTTACTACGGGCTTCCCCGCCTGGGCCTTCTTCTAGAAGGCACTACTTGCGCCATCGCCGGTCTGACCTTTCTCGGCGGGGCATACATGGCCGAGGCTTTCCGCGGCGGTTTGAATGCCGTGGGGCGATCCCAAATCGAGGTCGGGATGTCCATCGGACTAAAGCCCTCACAGATTCTAAGACACGTCGTGTTGCCCCAGGCGTTGGCCGTGTCGCTCCCGGTCCTTACGGCCACGGCGATATTCCTCATTAAGGAAACTTCGGTCTTCAGTATCGTCGCCTTACCGGATCTCATGTACGTAGCCAAAGATCTCTTGAAGGAAGGACACAGCACGGAAAGCAACATACTTTTGGTACTCTCATATTTGGTAATCATACTGCCGGTGTCGTTAATCTTCGGCTGGTTGGAAAGGAGGGTGCGTTTTGCTGGATTCGGCTATTAGTATCTTCACCGCCGGCCGCAATATGGCCCGCTTGGGCGAAGGCCTATGGATCACCTTGAAGATCTCGCTGTCTTCGGTGGGCCTCTCGGTTCTCTTGGGCATTCCGGCAGGCCTGCTAATGTCATCAAAGTCCCGTTTTTGGCGGGCGGTCCTTCGGTTCTATCTGGAGTTTATACGGATAATGCCGATATTGGTGTTGTTATTTCTTCTGTACTATAGCCTAAGCTCGGTGTTCAACATAAACCTTCCGGCCACGTTTGTCTCCATTTTGGTTTTTACCCTCTGGGGCACGGCCGAAATGGCCGACTTGGTCAGGGGCGCCGTTACCTCGCTGCCCAAACACCAGTGGGAAAGCGGTCGGGCTTTGGGGCTAAAAGAAACTCAGCTAAACCTCTACGTGATAGTGCCCCAGGCCGTGAGAAGGCTCCTTCCCGGAGTCATTAACCTTACCACCAGAATGATCAAGACGACCCCGTTCGTGTTTTTCATCAACATCCCGGATCTGGTAAAAGTGGCCCAACAGATCGTCGAAGTGGCCGGGCTACGCAACAACTTGGCCAGCGTCTGGGTCTACGGCTTTATTTTTCTAATATACTTCGCTATTTGTTACCCAATTTCTCTCTACTCCAATTACCTGGAGAAGGCTTGGCAAACTTGACGCGTCCGCGAAACCCATATTATGGTGGCGCTTCGGCGCCACCGGCCAAACTTTTTTTCCCGGACGCGCCAAACAAAACCGCCCGGTTTTGCCTTTGGGAAAACCGGGCGACAATTTGAACAGTATAGCCGAAAATAATAACTCAATTATGTATTAACGCAATTACGAAATAACATAAGTTACATCTTTTTGCCTGCAAAAGTGGACACAATCAAACTATTGAACCGACGCCCCATAACTGAAGTGAGGTAGACCGTGAAAGAGTCCGACCAGACAATAATTAAGATACACGACCTGCACAAAAGATTCGACCAAACCGAGGTCCTCAAGGGCATCGACCTGGACGTTCACCAAGGGGAGGTCATCGTCATCATCGGCCCTTCCGGTTGCGGCAAATCGACCCTCTTGAGGTGCCTTAACGGTTTGGAGCCCATTAACTCCGGAACCATTGAGCTGAACGGGCAAATCATAACAGACCCCGGTACCGACTGGAGCCAGGTGCGGCAAAAGATCGGAATGGTCTTTCAGAACTACGAGCTGTTTCCACACCTAAACGTTTTGGACAACATCCTCCTCGGTCCGACCAAGGTGCAGGGGCGCCAGAGAAGCGAGGCCAAAGCCGAAGCCGAGAGCTGGCTCGATCGCGTAGAGCTACTAAATAAAGCCGACTCTTACCCGAGGCAGCTTTCCGGGGGCCAAAAACAAAGGGTGGCCATCGTCAGGGCCTTGTGCATGTCCCCGGAGGTGATGCTCTTTGACGAGGTCACCGCTTCCCTGGACCCCGAGATGGTCCGGGAAGTCCTGGATGTCATGCTCAGCCTGGCCAAAGGCGGCCTGACCATGCTCATCGTCACCCACGAGATGGCTTTCGCCCGCGCCGTCGCCGACCAAGTCATTTTCATGGACCGGGGTTTGGTTGTCGAAGCCAACGAGCCGGAGGCTTTTTTCAGCAACCCCGAAACCGAAAGGGCCAGACGCTTCCTCAACATCTTCCAATTTGAGGGAGTCCATAAAGTCCAGGAAAGCCTTTGACAAGTATTTTGGCCGGCCTTAGCCACAAGCCAAACCAATAGGCCAATATCGGATCGATTGCCCCACCTTCCAACGCCCTGACGGCCCCCGTCGGGGCGTTTTGATTTTAGACTATTGCCCAAAAATCTTACATATTATTACATGCTTAGACTCGTGATTATTGAAGAGTCCTAGACGTTCAATGGCTTAAATATCGATAAGCGTTACTTCCAATGGCGTTTGATAAATAAAATTGCCTTACGGGACACGCGCGAATTGTTAATCGACAATAAAGTTAAGGTTACGAATGTAAAAGTTTCACTTGACAATAATTCGTCAACCGTGTTATTTTCTTACAATCGATAGGCGCCCCCTGGGGCTTAATAGGGAATCTCGTTAAAAGCGAGAACGGACCCACCGCTGTGTTCGGGTACTGAAGGGACAAGCGTGCCACTGGCCTTTTGGCTGGTAAGGCGTCCCGGAGGGATGATCCGAAAGTCAGAAGACCTGCCTAGAGTATCCGTGGATAATGGTTAAGGTTTTGCCACCATGGTGTGAGGTCCAACGATAGCGGGCCTCATTTTTCGGCATCGGGATCAATAATGGGAATCCTGGATCGCTAAGCGATCCGGGATTTTTTTTGTCCTAAAAAGCCTTATAAAACCCACTGTTAGATACCGTTTGTTTAATCCCACTTAAACGTATTTTTATTATTTTACTCAACTAGGCTAGGGCAGCCAAGGTTGGGCGCGACGACCTTCGGGCGCGCGTGTTTTTTTTTAGGAGAAACAATATGTCGGGAAATCGTTTAAAATGTTACGCGATTCTTTTATGCTTTTCGCTCGGGGTATGGGGCCAAACGGCCTGGGGCCAAAGCGAAACGCCGGCCCCCCAGGCCGGCGCCCTGGACGCCGTCGTCGTCACTTCCTCCAGCAGGGCTGAGTTGGTCAGGGACGTCACCTCAAACATCACGGTAATTACGGCCGAAGACATCGCCAAGACCGCGGGCTCGGTCAGTTTGGCCAATATCTTGGAAAAGAATGGCTTCATGCTTTATGACACCGGGTCCAGCGCGGCCCTTTACATCAGGGGCCTCGGGAATTCTTCCATGACCGCCGAGATAGACTCCCAAGTTCTCATTCTGCTAAACGGTCATAGGGTGGGCAGTCCGGATTTAAGTATCCATTTTCCCGCCAACATCGAAAGAATCGAAATAATCAGGGGCCCGGCGGCCTTACAGTATGGGGCGGCCGTGGCCGGCGTCGTCAACCTCATCACCAAAAAGGCCAAAGATGGCGTCTTCAACACCAACCTCCAACTTGGGGGCGGGAGCGCCAACTTTCTCGACCAGAGTTTTTCTTTCGCCGGGGCCACCAACGGTTTGGACGTATCCTTCGGCATGTATCGTTCCAGCCGTGGGGATTTGCTCGTGTCAGGCGGCGAAAGATGGAACAAGACCAGTTACAATTACAAGCTTGGCTTCGATCTCGAAGCGGGCTATACCTTTTTGGAAAACCATAGAATAGGCGTTAACTTTTATTATTCTAACCTTAAGGGTGTTAACTTGCCATCCGGTGGATATTTAGATACTTTAGGCACCTCATCGCTAAATTATGGCAGCAATGATATCTACCTACACAACACGACCTTTACTTACGCCGGGGCAACCCCGGACAAGGTTTTTAACTGGTCGGCAGCCTATACCTTTGGCGAAGTGGATAATTTAGGAACATATTATTCCAACGCTAGCTATCCAAATGTGGATAATACCTATCGAATGCACGTGAAAATGGACGAATTCAAAGCCCAGCTAACCTTCGACAAGCAGATAATCGCTTTAACCGGAGGTTTTGATTATTTGAATTATATTTATTCCACCGAGTCCTTGTACCCGGCTTTCCCTCCCGCGACCGTTACGGAGATTGTCACCAAAGACTTAGCTTTTTATATACTGGCCAAAGCCAAACTATTAAACGACAGGTTGATTATCTCGGCCGCCGGTAGGTACGACGTTTATGACAGCGACGTTCAGGGTGTCAATTTTAGCAAAACCAACACCGTTTTTTCGCCTTCCATCGGCGTGGCCTTCATGCCCGCGGACTTTATTAAGCTAAGGGCCAATTACTCCGAAGGCGTTAGAATGCCAAATCCCAGTTACATTCTGGGCATACCCGGACAAATAAACCCCAACCATGATCTTGACATCGAAAGAAGTAAAAGCTTTGAGATTGGCTTTGACCTCTCTTATGACTATATTGACGCCTCCCTTACCTATTTCCATACCAACGTTATAAATAAAATCGTCAGAACCGGTTCCTTTTATGATTGGACGTTTTATAACCTCGACAAAAAAGCCACCCTCGCCGGTTTTGAAGCCTCCTTTCGGTTTGACATCGGCAAGATGCTCGAGCGCGATTTCACTTTGGCGCCGTATATGAGCCTGACTTGGCTAACCACGAGGAAACACGGACAAGACACGGCGGTCATACCCCAAGCCCCCAAAACGCTCCCCGACGTCCCGACATTCATGGCCACTTACGGGATAGATTTTGAGCATCCGGGGATAGGCTTATCGGCCAACCTAAATTTCAGCTATATAGGCTATAGATGGACCCAAGACTTTAGCTGGATGGCCCAAGCGGCTAAAGGTGGGCAATGGTATAACCACGGCGGCGACACCGTCGTGGACATTAGCGTGAAACAACGGCTATGGGATACGGGGGATAAGGGACAATTCTACGCCAAAGCCTCAGTCACTAACCTCTTCGACACCAATTACTCCTATACTTACGACTACGCCATGCCTGGCCGCAGTTTCTACCTGGGCTTGGGTTACGAATACTAAACCCTTCCGCTTTCCCGGCCGGCTTGGGCCGGCCGGGAATTATAACCAGCCAAAAATTACCTACCCTAATCTGACCGACCCGCTTTACCCCCTAGCACCCACTACCCTTCCCAAGTCCCCAACAGCGGCCCTAAAACGCCCGCGGCGCCCCCCGACGCGAAAGCCTGGGGTGTTTATGCGGG
>JAIRNQ010000118.1 GCA_031257955.1 Deltaproteobacteria bacterium
GGATTTGCCCCCAAAATTGTAACTACAGAAAAATAGGTAATTTTAGTTTTTTTACTCCGGCACCCAGGCCGAACTTGGGTTAAGAGAAACCGAGGGGACGATTCGGGCACGGGGATTACAACAGACCCAAATCGAAAGGCGATCTATCGCTAGCCTAGATGCCCCATAAACGGTCTCAGAGGCTCGTAGCGGGACGCAAGGGCTGGGAGAGGGAGGGGAGTGCCTCTTTTTCGCGAAAAGGCCATACGGGCGATTTGGGAACGATTCCCGGCCTGGGGTCTTGAGAGCTGGACCGCGGTGGGAATTGGCCGAAGTAACAAAAATGCCTCCCGGAAGGGAGGCATTTTTTTAATCGGGTTGTGAGGCCCGGGGGGTAACCGGCGGCCTGGCGGCGAAGGCCTTATGGTTCCTGGGGCTCGAGCGGGCGTTGGCCCCAGGGTTTGGGGGCCAGGTGTTTGAGCCAGGGTTTCATGTGGGGGAAACGGTGGGCCGGGTGGTGATCCGGTTCGTTGGGATCGTGGGGCAGGAGCCGGCGGACGCTGAAGCCGGGTTCCTCGACCAAGTTGGTGACCGGGGGCTTTTCCCAGATCTCGGGGTTTTGCTCCAGCGGGACGCCGACGAACTTGTAGGGGCGCATGCCAACGTTCAGGATGATGGCCACGCAGGCCACGGTCATCAGAGAGGAGGTGCCGCCGTAGCTTATGAACGGGAGGGGTATGCCCACGACGGGTAGAAGGCCGGTGACCATGCCCACGTTGATGATCATTTGGAAAAATAGGAGCGAGGCCATGCCCACCGTGAGCAAGGCCCCAAAGGAGTCCCTACTTCGGTCGACCACTGAGAGAGAGGCCCAGATGAGGGCCAGGAAGAGGGCCAGGGTCACCACCGACCCCACGAAGCCCCATTCCTCGGCCAGGGCGGCGAAAGCGAAATCGGTCTCGGCGGCCGGGAGGAAGCCGTATTTTTGCTGGGAACCGGCCATGTAGCCCCGACCGTTGACCTGGCCGCTGCCGATGGCGTTTTTGGCCTGGGTGATCTGCCAGCCCTTACCGATGGGATCTTTGTCGGACTTTAGGAAGTTTTCGTAGCGCTCCAAGTGGTAGCTGCGGATGATCTCGTGCTTTAAGAGAAAATTGAAGCCGCCGAAGAAAAACAGCCAGCTAAAGGCGGCCAGGGTCACGGCCACAATGGTCACCAGGACCCGGGTTTTTATCTTGCGGAGGATGAAGATTGGGATTACCGTCAGGGCAATGTGGAGGGCCGTGCCCATGTCGGGCTGCTTAAGGATGACGTAGAAGGGGATGCCCACCAGAAGGGCCGGAAAGATTAAATCCATGAGCCCCAGACCGGCTTTGGAGGGCTTGGAGCTAAGGTAGGCGGCCAGGGCGACGACGGTCGCGATCTTCATAATTTCTGAGGGTTGGAAGCGTAGGGAATCGGAGAAGAGGGGTAGCCAACGGGTGGCCCCGTTGACGTTGACGCCGTAATATTTGACCAGGATGACCAAGCCGATGGACACGAAATATAGTGGCCAATAGACATATTTGAGAATTTTGTAATCGAAAAAAATGCTTCCGGCCAAGAGAACCAAGGCCAGGCCCGAGAAGACCAGCTGCCGGCTAAAGCTGTTCCAGCCGGAGAACTCGCCCCCGGAAGTGGAAAAGAGGTTAACGAAACCTATGGCCATCAAGGCCAAAGAGCTTGCCAAAACAATCCAATTAAAATTTTCAAAGTGTCTAAAGTCCAGAGACGGCCTTTTCACAGGTCCCCCTTCCAACCGCTGGGCTTATCTGGCTGTACCTGATAAGGCGGCATGAGGTTGGTGTCTATCGAAGGGTCAAAGTATGCGGCCAAGACCTTGGCCGCCAAGGGAGCGGATTTGGCGCCACCTCCGCCGGTGTGTTCCAAGAGGACGGTAACCACCACCTCCGGGTTGTCCGCCGGAGCATAAGCGGTGAACCACGCATGATCGTTTAGCTTATATGGACGATTTGAGGCTGAATAACCTTTATATTTTTCCAAACTGACGGTTTGGGTCGTTCCCGTCTTGCCCGCTACCCGGACGTCAGCCAAACGGGCTCGCCGTCCGGTTCCCCCAGGTTCGTTAATCACGGCTTCCAATCCTTTTCTCACACTATTTATATACTCAGGGCTTACGGACATCTGATTTATCACTTCTGGGCTACTATTATGGACTATTCTTCCATCGAAATCAACTATTTCTTTTACCAGATGGGGTCTATATAGTGTGCCTCCATTAGCCACAACCGCTGTATATTGTGCCACCTGCAAGGGAGTGGTTAATAAATACCCTTGGCCTATGGAAACGGGCAAGGTTTCTCCCTGGTTCCAGTTCCGGCCGTAGCGCCTCATCTTCCAGGCCTGGTCCGGGACCAAGCCGGCTTTCTCCGACTTTAGCTCCAGACCCAAGGTCCGGCCCAAGCCAAAGAACTCCCGGACCCGGGCGGCCAGCCGGTCCACGCCCAACCTCCGACCGACCTCGTAGTAATAGACATCGCAACTGTGCTTGAGAGAGGCGTGAAGGTTCACGTAACCGTGGCCGTGGCGGTTCCAGCAGCCGAAAGAGTGATTGCCGAGCCTGAGGGACCCGGCGCAGGTAAAGGCCGTCTCCGGGGTAATCACCCCCTCGGCCAAGGCGGCCAGGGAGACGGCGATCTTAAAGGTCGAGCCCGGGGAATACTGGCCGTTGACGGCCCTGTTCTGCATCGGGCTAAAGGGATCTTCGTTTAGCGAGCGCCAGCGCTCCCGGGAAATGCCCCCCACGAAATCCGACAGGTTAAAGATAGGACTCGAGGCCAAGGCCAGGATCTCGAAATTTCTGGGGTCCATGACGACGATGGCCCCGGCCTGTTCGCCCAAAAGGGCTTGGGCCACCCGCTGCATCCGACTGTCCAGGGTCAGCCTGATGTCGTAACCGGGCTGGGGATATTCGACGCTCAGCTCCTGGAGCATCCGGCCCTTGGAGTCAACGGTCATCTGGCGGCTGCCCTTCTGGCCGTGCAACAGGCCTTCCAGGCTTTGTTCCACCCCGCTTTGCCCAATCAAATCGCCGCGCCGGTAACCCGGGTAGCCGCCCCCTTCCAGCTGCTCTTGGCTAATCTCGCCAATGTAGCCGATGACGTGGGGGGCGAAGTCGCCCTTGATGGGCCGCCTGACCGAATTTAACTCCACCGTCAGGCCGTCAAGCTCGTGTTTGCGGCTCTCCAGAAGGGCCAAATCGGCCCGGCTCAGTCCCGAAAGGAGTGTGCTTGAGGCGTAGGGCCTGGATTTATTGAAGCCATTAAATTTATCCAGGATCTCCCTCTGGGAGGCCCCGGTTAGGGTGGCCAGCTCATAGGCCATGGCCTCGGGGTCGGGGACGTTCCGGGGGACCACGCTGACCTCGAAAACGACCTCGTTTTCCACCAGCGGCCGCCCGTACCGGTCCATGACTATGCCCCGGCTGGTCGGGATCAGGGCCGAGCTGAACTGGTTGGAGCGGCTATTCTCTAAATGGGCCTCGCCCTCGGCGATCTGCAAAAACCAAAGCCTAAGGACGAAGACGGAGAAGGTGACCAGCATGGCCACTTTCAAAAACACCAGCCAGCCGGACTTTTCCGGGGTACCGTCAAAGGTTTCTTCCAAATGATCCGGCAAAGCCGCGCCCCCGAGAGAGAAAAACGTTTGGTCAGGCACTTGCCCAGACACCCTTGTCCGGGTCCCTTGTCATGATGCCCTTGTCCGGGTCCCTTGTCGGGTGACCCAGTGCCCTTGGCCCTCTGGTTTCTTGATTCTTTGGCCCTTGGGTTCTTGGGCCCTAAGGCCCTAAAAACGAAAGTATCGATAGGGAGAGACGTTTACTAGAATCGTAAGAGTATCGTAGGTATTGTGGTGATTTGTTAGATAACTATTAAAGTCTATATGACAAAATATTTTTTATTAATTTCTTTAAACAATGAAATATTTCGTAAGGAAAGTATCTATTTTTATTTTACACCTTTAATTTTACTTATCATAACCTAAAATTAGCCTTAACGCCCACTAATTATTACCACGAATCATCACCCATGGCAAGTATTTTCTTCCGGCGAGCTCCGTTCGCCTCCGACCTCCGGTCGGCTGGCTCTGGCGGTCCATCGGTTGGCTCTGGCCGTCGGTCGGCGGGTTCTGGAAGTCCATCGGTTGGCTCTGGATTTCAGCCGATTGGCGCCTGGCAGTCTCTGAATGGCCTTGGCTGGACTCAGGCCGTCCGCCGGCCCCCATAAGGGCCAAAGTGGGCCTCAAGCCAAGCTTAAGATTGGCTTTTGTCGGCCGTGCCGGTCAGGCGATCCAGGATGGCCAGGGTCGGTATGGCCACCAGGCCGGTGACTATGGCCTTCAACAGACAGTCGAAGAAAATGACCGAGGAAACTCCCCGGTAGAGGCCCATGACGCTCAAAAAACCCGGAATGAATAGGGTATTTTTGATTAGCGAGGCCAGGGCCACCAAAAAAACCAGCAAAAAGTCGCTGACCTTCATAAACTCGGAGCCAAAGGTCACGATAATGACGATGGCCAGAAGGGCAAGCGATTCCAGGCCTTCCGGGGAGACGGTCAGGGCATCCTGAAAACAGCCCATGACGAAGGCGGCCAGGGCGGCCAGGGTGAATTCCGAGCGAAAGGCCAGGAAGAGGACCAATATCAGCGACCATTCCGGTGAAGCCCAGCCGACGTTGCGGACGACGGTCGGGAGGAAGCCGAGATCGGTCAGGGCCAAGCCCAAAATGGTTAAAATAGCCGCGCCACGGAATTTTAAGCCCCCCGGGGAGCCGATATTTAGCACCTTTTGAACACCGCCAATACGCCCCATTCGCCGAAAGGGTCAAAAGGGCCGTCAATAAAAGCGAAAAAATTACTCTCGGCCTAGCGACTAGGCAGATTGTTCTAAATTGGGCCGTTCTGGCCATGATTGGGGGTAAAAAAATACCCTCGGCCTACCGACCAAGTAGATTATCCCAGAGCGGGCCGCTCTGGCCATGGTTGGGGGTAAAGGCAGCCTCGGCCTACCCGCCAGGCAGATTGTTCTAAAATGGGCCGCTCTGGCCATGATTGGGGGTAAAAAATACCCTCGGCCTACCCGCGATGTCATTTTTTTTCAATAACGCCGCTCAGGCCACGATTAAACGTATTAAGCTCTTTATTTAGTTTAGAACGATAAGCTTAATCACCCGGCAGTCCGAGGCTGTTTGCCAGCGGTTGCCAATTGCCGATGCCGGGAAAGAAATTGGAAACCAACCAATGGCCGGTTTACGGCTTTCGGCACGGCTTTGCCCAAGGAAAACTCCCTAAGGCCTTTACCTAAGCCTAAATCAAAAACACTGGGGAGGGAAAAAGAATAAAATAAAATTTAAATACGCGGTTAGTCGGTACCAACCGCCACCTAGGCCAAAATAAAATTTTCGTGGCGCTTTCTAGGTCAAACAATTCTAAGCGACCGACGTGGAAAAAGCAAGCCTTTCATTTTAGCCAACCTGAAACGAATAAAACAGTTTTTAAGTAATTTTGGCTAAAATGGCTAGCGTTTGGGATTGTCGGGTTATTTTTGAGGGGCCGGG
>JAIRNQ010000146.1 GCA_031257955.1 Deltaproteobacteria bacterium
TCTTGGCGGCCACGGCTTTGATTATGGGCGCCGGCCAGGTCGAGGCCGTGTGCTCTAAGGCCCATTTTGCCCGGCGGGCCGAGGAAATGGCCCGCCTAAACGGCCTTCGGGGCCTGACCGTCACCGTGGCCGGCCCGGCCCCGTTTAGCAAAGAAATTCTGGCCGGCTGGGAGGGGCGCTTCGATCTGCTGGCCAAAACCCTCACGCCGCATCAGGCCGTCAAATACCTCCCCCCCGCCGGCGGCTGGCAGGCCCCCGAGCCACAAAACGGCGCGGGCGCCCCCCGAGAAGGCGGCCACCCGGGCGCTGGCCGGCTGGGGCATGGACGCCTTATTTTGGGCGGGATCCGGCGGGGCCAGCAATTACCCCTTCTGATTAAGGCCGCCTCGCGTCAGGATCTAACCATCCTCGACTCGTCCTTCGGGGACGATTGGACGCTCATGACGCTTTCCAAGCGCCGGCGGCCGGACCTTCCGGTCTGGGAGTGGCACCCCGGCGACTGGGTGGCCAATCTAAGCGAGGACGAACTGGCCGAACTGGCCGAGGTGGAAAAATCCGACCGCTCCGCCGCCCGCAAGCCGGCCAACGGTACCGACGGACACCCGCCCGAAGAGCTCGATCCCACCGAAGGGCCACAATCGGCCAAGCCAGAGGATTTGGGCGAGGCGCCGCTCCCGCCCGAGGTCCCGCCGCCTGACGGGGACGCCAATTACGACGATCCCACGGATCCCCCAGATACGGGCCAGGACGAGACCCCTTAGCCGTCAATCGGGGCCAGAGTCGCTTCGGCGTCAGGGTCTGGTTCTGAGGCCCGTTCAGGGCCCGAGTCGGGGACCGGATCCGGGTCTGGGGCTGGGTCCGCGAGCGGATCTTTCCCCGGCGTCCCCGCTGGGGAAGGGGCGGGTAGGAACCTGATTACTTGAAGCTCGTTTTGGCTGCCCAGCCTCATCATTGGCCCGAAGGTGCCCAGGCCCTGGGAGACGACCAGCGTCATTGGCCCGACTTGATAGCGCCCTTTATACATGGGAAAACGTGAGGCTATGATGAGGTTGCCGGGAAAGACCTGCCCCCCGTGGGTGTGCCCCGAGAGCATGGCCGCCGCTCCCCCTTGCCGGACGTAATCGACCCCCACCGGGCTGTGGTGAACCACGACCAACGGCAGATCCGTTCGGCGCCGGATCTTGGGCAGTTCCTCGTTGAGGGCCAACTGGTTAACCTGGTGCGGGTCGGAGCTCTCCCGGTCGGCGTTCATGTATTCAAGGCCAATGAGCTGAAAGCCGTGGGTGATCACCAGTTCTGAGCGCAAAACCTTAATTCCGGCTTTCTTCACCCAGTCAATGACCAGATTCGCTCCCACGTAGTACTCGTGGTTTCCGGTGGTAAAATACTGCTCGGCCTTAACGCCCTTAAAGAGCTCGAAGACCTCGTCCCTCAAGGCCAGCTTCCCGTCTACCAGATCGCCGTTATAGAAAACTATGTCGGGCTTCTGGGCGATTATGGCCTCCAGCACCGATTCCAAATAGGCCTTGCCCCGGGCGTTCCCCAGATGCAGATCCGGCGCGTGGACCAAGGTGACCGGCTTTTCCAAGCCAGGCAAGGCAATCTCGTATTCGGTGACGGCGAAGAACCTGGCGCTAACCGCCCCGTAGACGACCAGGCCGGCGAAAACCACCAACCCGGCCACGGCCGCCCATTTGCCAAAAGCCTTGGGGCCTTTGCCTTCCGGGCCCTTGGAGGCTTTTTTGGCCCCGAAGACAATCAAGGCCAAAACGACCATATAGACCAGGAAATAAAGCTGAAACATGATGTAGAGGCCCATGATGTCATAAAACCCGGCCAAGAAAACGTTGGGCTCAACGTAGGCCTGGCTGGGAATGAGGGCCAAAAAACCAAACGACAAAACGGCGTTCACGATCTGAAAGGGCCAAGCCCGCTTTGGCCTTCCGACCATCTTTTTGAAAAGATGGGGTAGGACAAAACAGGCCAGGACCAAAACCAGCGCTACCGCTACGAACATCGCTTCGATCCCCTTTCTCCCCGACCGTTTAAGGCCGGGGCGATGGCGCGCCTTTTAGACAAGGCGCAAAAAAATACCCGCGAAAATCGGGGCTTGACAAAAATTGTCCCATAATCTATAAACTATTCACGACCGGATTGATTGGCCGCCCGAAGGCGGTCGCTTACGGCCTTTCCACATAGCCTAAAATCCGCCCCGGCGGTTTTTTTGGGCCCTCGCTAAACCCGCTTAGCGGCGTCAGGACGGACCATCGCCTGGCTCGGGGGCATGACTTTTTTGCCCAAGGAGTCGGTCATGATCCACCCAGGCACCCTTCCCCTTTTCGAAGACCCAAGCCCAGCCCAGCTTCCCGCATCCAAACCCGATCCCAATTATGGTTCCGGCCACAAGGCCGGCACCGAGCCCAATTTTGGCCTCGGCCAAAACGCCTCCGCAGTTACCGCCAAGGGGCCCGACAGGGGCCGGGACAAGCCCGGCCCCGAGGCCGGGTTGGGTCAACCCTTGCGGATCCTTCTCCTGGATTGCCGCGATTCCTTTACCCATAACCTGGCCCAGGCCATGGAAGGGCTCATCGATTCCCATGATCGCCTTGAGATCGTTCGCCATGACGCCCTCGACCCAAGCCAGGTCGCGGGACGCTACGATCGAATCGTTCTTTCCCCGGGCCCGGGCCTACCCACGGAAACGGCCAACCTCATGGACCTCATCGCCAAGGCCGCCGGTCGGGTCCCCATACTTGGGGTCTGCCTCGGCCACCAGGCCTTGGCCCTGGCCTTCGGCGGCCGTCTCGTGAACCTGGCCCAGGTTCGCCACGGCATCCAATCCAATGTGAAGATACTGGCCAAAACCCGCGTCTTTGAGGATTTACCCGACGAGATCCCAGCCGGTCGCTACCACTCCTGGCTGGTCGATTCGACATCTTTCCCAAAAGACTTGCTGGTCACGGCCATAGACGAATCTGGGCAAATAATGGGCCTATCCCATCGCCGCCTCGATATCCACGGGGTCCAGTTCCACCCCGAGTCTATCCTGACCCCGGCCGGACCGTCAATGCTCAAAAACTTTCTCTTCAACCGCCTCACCGCCCGTCCCAAGTCCCCGGATCCCCCAGGCCTTTTCATTTCGCAGACTCCGCCGGGCGGGCCGACGAGCCCACTGGGCTTGGCCAAGCCGGAAGCTCCAACCTCGTCGCCGCCGGCGGGCCAAGACGCGGGAGAATAGCCATGAAGTTCACCGACGCCGATTCCGTCAGGCGGGCCATGAACGATTTGGGGCGGGAGGGCCGGCCGTTTTTGTTCGCGGTCGACTTCGAGCTGGTCTCGGGTTTTGTCGTGCCCGAGCCGGTAAACGGCCAAGGGGTCTGGTTCTGCCTTCCAGGCCAAACGTCAGGGATGGCGTCGGGGGCGGCGCCAGGGTTGGTCCCAGGGACGGCCCCAAGGCCTTCGCTGGGGACGACTGGCGGCAAGGCCCAGGGAGAGGTAAGGGAGGCGCGGCCAACGGGCGCGAGCTCGCCAGCGGCGCGGATAAAGGCCATGGGCGAGGGTTTGGGGGTCTACGCCGAAAGGTTTAAGATCGTCCAGCGGGGCTTGGCCCGGGGAGACTCCTATCTGGTTAACCTGACCCTAAAGACGCCCATCGAGTGCCCGCTTTCGCTTACGGAAATCTTTGGCCTAAGCGACGCCCCTTACGGTTTATGCGTCCCGGGGCGCTTTGTTTCTTTTTCGCCGGAAAGGTTCGTCAAAATCGATCCCTTTGGCCAAATCTCCACCAACCCCATGAAGGGCACCATCGACGCCTCAGTGCCTGACGCCGAAAGGGTTATCATGGACGACCGCAAGGAAGCGGCCGAACACGCGACCGTGGTGGATCTGTTGCGAAACGATTTGAGCCTTTCGGCCAAACGGGTTCGGGTAAAACGCTATCGCTACGCGGACCGGCTAAAAACCAGCGACCGGGAACTTCTGCAAATCAGCTCCGAGATAGTCGGGGAACTTGGGGCCGATTTTAAAAACTCGCTGGGGGAGACCATCTTTAGGATGCTGCCGGCCGGCTCGGTCTCCGGGGCGCCCAAAGAATCGACCCTGGACATAATCCGGAGGGCCGAGGGCATCCCAAGGGGCTTTTACGCGGGAGTTTTTGGGCTCTTCGACGGTACCGCCCTCGATTCAGCCGTTCTCATCCGCTTCATTGAGGAGGATGGCGGGCAAAAGTACTTCCGCAGCGGCGGGGGCATTACCGCCTTAAGCGGGCTTGAAGACGAGTATCGCGAGGCCTTGGAAAAAATCTACCTACCCTTTGGCCGCAAAAGCGCCGGCTAAGCGCCGGTCGCCTTTGCCCCGGGGCATTCCTTGTGGCCAAGGCCGCTGAGGAGGGCGACATGAAAGAGCCCAGATTTTTGGAATCGATAAAACTATTGAACGGGGCCTACCACAACCTTGAGCTCCACCGAAGCCGGATGACCCGGGCCGCCCTGGCCGCCTTCGGAAGCCGGCCAGGCTTTGACCTTTACGAGGCCTTACCCAAAAGCGTCCCCAAAACTGGCCTCCATAAGGTTAGGCTCATTTACGGCCAAAAACTCGAATCGGTGGGCATAACGCCCTACTCCATGCCCAGTCCCAAGACCATGGCCGTCGTCCAGGCCACGGAACTCGATTACCGGCACAAATACCTAAACCGTTCGGACATCGAAATCCTTGCGGCCAACGCCCCCGCCGACGACGTTATCATAGCCATAAACGGTTTTGTTACCGACTCTTCCTACGCTAACTTGGTCTTCGAGAATGCCCACGGTCTATACACTCCCGAAGATCCGCTCTTGGCCGGAGTCAAACGCCAAGCGCTATTGGCCAGCGGGGCCATCAGGACCAGAAGGATCAAGGTCTCTGACATCATGGACTACGATAGGGTGCGCCTCATCAACGCCATGATCGATCTTGAGGACGACGTCTCGGTCAGCTCGGAGGCTTTACTCGTCCCCTCCGACGGCTAGCGGCGGGTACCGGGTCCTTGGCCTTTTGGGCCTCAATTGTTCGGGGAAAAATGGCGAGCGAGAACGGGACCGGCCCCGCCGAAAGGATATCGGCTTGGCCCCCGGCACCGGTCCTTACGGGATCGGCTTGGCCGTTTGGGGGAAAGGAAAAGCTTTTAGCGACGGTCCAGAATGGCCGCCACCAATCCCAAAGCCTTCAGGGAGGCCGTGGTGGCCAAGGGGAACAGGCCGGGCTCGGTTTCTGGGCCGGCGGCCTCGCCGGCTAGGCCCAGCCAGCCGATCTTGAAGCCTTTTAAGGTGTCCATGAAGTCGGCCGCTTGCGGGGTGGTGGCCAGAACGGCCACGCCGGGTTTAAAGCCCATTTCCGTCAGGGCTTCCTCGGTCACTTCCGACCAGTCGTAAAGGGGCCTAAGCTCAAAGTAGCCCACCTGTTGGGCCGAACGCAGATCCAGTTCCAGCGAGTTGGCCGATACCAAAGTGGCCTTCAAGCCGGCCCGGGCGGCGATGGCGGCGCACTCCAAGGCCAGATCGTCGTCGCCAAAAACGAAGAGTCTGCCCAGCCCGGGGTTAAGGGGCAGAAGCGAAAAGTCGGCATCCTCGGGCAGCCTGGGTTTGGTGAAGGGGCCCAAGGCCGAAAGGATATGCCTGGTGACCTTAACCGCCGACCCCAAGCCGGCTTCCGGGCTTGGCCCGGCATCCGGATCCGAACCGTCCCCAGAACCTTCCCCGCCCGCCGGGACTGGCCCGACCTCGAAAACTTCGCCTCGCTTGGTCATAGTCAAAAGCCACGAGGCCCAGGCCTCGTCGCGGCCCTTGATGGCTTCCTTCCAGAACGGGAAGGTCCCTTGGGTAACCTTTTCGCTGACCACCTTGATCCCGCAGACGTCCAAGGCCGCGGTCTGGCCGCTCTTTAGGGCCAGGGCCTGCCCGGAGACGGCCCGCTCCACGGCGTCGCTTCCCAGATCGCTGGCCAAAAATTGGCCGCGCTCGTCCAAGACCGCCGTCCTGGCCACGTTTCGAATCTCGGCCAGGCTAAAAATGGGCTCCCGGCCCTCGGAAAGCTCATGAACCAACAATGTTAGCCAACCGTTCAAGGAACCCACCGCCGGTCGCCCGCCAAGGGCAGTAAACGCCCCTTCCCTGGCCAAGCGGGCGCCGGGCCAGGGCATTGGGGGCGGGGTATAGAGTTTTTGGTTTAAGTTTGGTCGAGTTTAGTTGAGGCTTTGATTTTGGTCGCTTTATTTCAAGCGGACTTATCCATCCGCTCGGCCTGATCCAGAAGGCTGGCCTTGATAAAGCCGGCGATGTCGCCGTCCAGAGCCGCGTCAACGTTTCCGGTTTCCACCCCGGTTCGGTGATCTTTGATCAACCTATAGGGCTGCAAAGTGTAGGACCGTATCTGGCTTCCCCAGGCAATTTCCTTTTTGTTGTCGTGGATCTTTTTAACCTCGGCGGCCTTCTTGTCCTGCTCAAGCTGGTACAGCCTGGCCCGCAAGACTTTCATGGCCAAGTCTTTGTTTCGGTGCTGGCTTTTTTCGTCCTGGCACTGGACGACTATGTTGGTCGGAAGGTGGGTAATCCTTACCGCCGAGCTGGTTTTGTTGACGTGCTGGCCGCCGGATCCGCTGGCCCGGTAAGTGTCGATGCGGATGTCCTTCTCGTTTATCTCGATGACGATGTCGTCGTTCACTTCCGGGGTCACGAAAACGCTGGCAAAAGAGGTGTGCCGGCGGTTCTGGGAATCGAAGGGCGAAATCCTTACCAACCGGTGAATGCCCACTTCCGTCCGCAGAAGGCCGTAGGCGTAGGGCCCGGATATGGTCAGGGTCACGCTTTTGATCCCGGCCTCGTCGCCGTCAAGCTTATCGATAATTTGGGACTTGAAATGGTTGCGGTCGGCGTAACGAAGGTACATCCTCAAAAGCATCTGGGCCCAATCCTGGGCCTCGGTCCCGCCCGCCCCGGCGTGGATGTCCATGATGGCGTTGTTGCCGTCGTTGGGCTCGGATAGAGTCCGGCGAATCTCGTACAAATCCAAATCCGATTTTAAGGTCTCAATCTGATCCTTAACGTCGTCGAATTGCGATTCGTCGTTTTCTTCCAGGGCCAAATCCAAGAGCAGGGCCAAATCCTCGCCCTCGGAGTCCAGTTTTCGCCAGACGGAAAGCTTATCGCTCAGCCGGGTATGTTCCTGGCCCAAGGCTTGGGCCTTCTTGGGATCGTTCCAGAAATCCGGCTGGCCCATCTCCTCGTTCAATTCCTTAAGGCGTTCGCCCAAGGCCCCCAGGTCAAAGATACCCCCTTAAAACGTTGAGTCGGTCGGTTAACGCTTTTACCTCGGGCTTCAAATCAACTAACATTTTCCATCCAATCCTTCGCGCGAAAACCCGCGCCCAAAGTCCTTTCCGCCAGACCGGCGGCCCAGCCAGAAAGGTTAAATTAGGCCTAATGTTAACACAATCGCCTCAAAAATCAAGTTCAAATTCAAGCCATAAACCCCCACAGTCCTTCCCCATGCCCGTTTCCGCTCAGCCGCCGCTCCCCTTCGGCTCGCCCGGCCTCGCGGAAGGCCTTATCGTTTACCGGGCCAAGCCCCAGCGGCTTTCGGCCAAGCCATTTTAACCCCAAAGATTAGCCGACAATTCCACATCTTTCGCCCAAAACCCCCAACGCTCCCGTCTTTGAATACTTCCCCAAACTATCCCCGATGGCCCCAGCCCATTCCAAACGGCCCCAGAGGCCCCAGGCGAGGCCCCAACTCCAGCTAGCCACCAATTATAGCCGGCCCCTCCCCAAAGTCGCCCAGAGGGCCCCACAGCCCGATTAAACGGCCATTGCCGCCGGACCTCATCCTGGCCCCGCCCCCACCGAACGGCCCCAAGCGCTCCCCGATTGCCCAGGCGTTTCCAAACGGCCCCAAGCGATCCCCTATTATCCTATATGATTTCAAACGGTCCCAGACGATCCCCTATTATCCTATACGAGTCTAAGCAGCCCCAGACGATCCCCTATTCTCCTATACGAGTCCAAGCGACCCCAAGCGATCCCCGGTTACCCCAGACCATTCCAAACGGCCCCAGACGCCCCAGACGGCCCGGGAACTCCAGCCACCCACCAATAATAGCCGGTCACGCCCCAAAGTCGCCCAGAGAGGCCTACAGCCCGTTTAAAGGGCCATTGTGGCCGGGCCTCATCCTCACCCCGTCCCCACCGAAAAGCTCGCCGTTGGCTTTCTTGCTTCGCCTGACCCCATCGGGCCCCCAAGTCCCCCACTGCTTGAAGAAAAAGGCCGCCTTGGCCAATTCGGCTTGCCTCTGTACCGACCGTACCCATTCCGGCTTCATGGGTCGCCCTTTGGGGCCGCTCTCGCCGCCCACAATCACCCAATCGATGCCCGCCAGATCAAGCTCCCCAAGATCCTCGACCAACGGTTCCACGGACAAAAATCGTATCCCCGCCGCCAGACCCTTAAGATGCCCTATCCGCCCTTTGGCCGCCCGGCACTCAACCGTCACTCCCAGCCAAACGTTAGAAGGGATGGGCCTATTCGAGAAATATTCCTCCATCCGGCTAGAGCGTTTGGTGAGAAGCTGATAAACGTGACGCTTTGTCTCATTTATAACATCCATAATCTTATCTATAAATTCAAAAGATACCTTCTCATGAAAAATATCCGACATAGAACAAACAAAGATCGACGAAGGCTTGGCCCAACGCGACGGTTCGCCCAAAGCCCCCTCATGGGCGACCAGCCTAAACCCCTCCGAGTACTTTTCCCGGCCCATGGCCCTAAGCCTACGGGACATGACCTCGGCGTAGCAATTTTCGCAACCGGGCGACACCTTCGTGCAGCCGGTAATGGGATTCCAGGTCTTCTCAGTCCATTCAATCTTGGTCATGGTCATGGTTTACCGTTAAACAAACTAGCCACAGACAAAAAAACATAGTCTTTGAGACAACAAATTATACTCAATTGACGACCGTAGCCATTTTGCCATATTTTGCCTCACCGCTTAACCGCCCCCACGCCGACTAACTCTCCCCGGTCCCAAACTTGTGGTGGGTTAAATTGCTCGCGACCCTCCATAACCCTCCCAGCCGCCACTGGACTCGCTCCTCAGATGGCCAGGGGGGCAAACTGGCGGTGGGTTAAATTGCTCGCGACCCTCCATAGGCTCCGCCCAGCCGCCACTGGCCTCGCAGCCTTTTATCACAATCGCGGCAAAAAAATCGGCCCAAAACGGTTTTGCCCCAAACAGGAACCCGCCCAATAATTTTAGATCTTTGGTTCGAGCTCGTCCGGCAAATACATGGGATCGTCAATCGGCACGCCATTCTTTTTGGAGAATTCGACGATGTACGCCTCTTCGGGGATGGTAAAGGTGCATATAATCGTGCCGACGGAGCCGGCCGGTATTTTACCCCTGGCGACGAGCGTCCTTACGGTTTCGAATTCTTTAAATTTTGGCACCTTTTACTCCTTCACATAGATTGAGATTAAATCGGGGGCCGTTGTCACCGGCCGAATAATCCAGGCGGTTCTTACGCCGACAGTTTTGCCGTTAACGCCGAGTGTCTTCACATCCACTTGATATCTTTGCCCGTGTCCGTCATATCCCGTAACGATGGCTTCGGCCTTCGGCAAATTCTTGAGAACTTGTTCGTGAAGCTGAGAGGCGTTACTTTTGTCGAAACCCAAAGTACCGTTAAATTCTGTCGCCGTAAAAGCGCCATGCTTTCTATTCGGGTCTAAAGCGTAGTTAAGTCATTTCTCTAACTAAAATGTGGCGGACTCAACATTTGGTTAACGCGAAAGTTTGACGCCAAACTTTTTCCCGAATAATTATCTTACCCTTGTCCCATTTTGATCTACCTTAAGGCTGCGCCAAAATAAAATGGACAGGGAATGGTAAGTGTTTCTAAATAAAAGACTTTCTTCATAGATACCCCCTCCATAAAAAAATGTTGTATTTTTAACGAGGATGTGCTATATTAAACCGAATTTCTTAATTTCTAGTACACCAAAAAATAATATTAATTTTTCAGAAATACCAGAGGAACCACTGCTAAATCATACACCTAATGGTGGCGCATAGAAAATGAAAATGTTCGTGTGATTCACTTCATCCTATTATGAAGAATCTTTTTGGCAACACGGCGTTGCGCGGCTGACGAAAACTATGTGTTTTAGGCCTCAGGCTTTGGCTTATTAACGCTACCTTTTGGGCGACCAGGCCGGCGTCGCTCGGAAGACAATTCGGTGTTTTGGGCCTCAGGCTTTGGCTTATTAACGCTACCTTTTGGGCGACCAGGCCGGCGTCGCTCGGTTTGGGTTAAGGAAGTATTAAGTTCTTCAAAATGTTGTTTAAATTTATTTTTACTTCCTTTTGGACGTCCTTTTTTAGTGCTTACTTTTGGTTTAGGTTGAACATCACTACTATTATCTTGATCATATATGTATTCATCATCTGAAAATGATTCCTTATCAGATAAATTATTATCTTTATTAGGATCAAGATTAAAAAGTATTTTTTTTCTGTTTTTTCTTCCTTCAGGTCTGCCTTTACCACGACTTTTAGAAATTTTTTTAAGATATGAGCCAACAAAATCGCTAGATTTTATTTCAAGATTAAGTTCTAATTCTAATTCTTTGACTACATATTTTTCTACTTTTTTTAATGGACGTATAATTTCCTCTTTATTGTTATATATATCAACGTTAACGTATTTCATAATATCAAAAATAGTTTTAGAATCAATTTTTTTGTTTTTTAACTGCTTAGATAATAGTATTGAAATAATTGTCTGAATAAAAGATACAAGTAAATGACCCCTAAAAGCAATTTCTGAATGAACTCTTACTGGACTTAAGGCTGCTATATTTTTGCTCGTATCAAAATTTTGCTCAATTTGTTGTCTTTTATAATAATTTTCGAGAATGTCTTTAGTATCAAAATTATAGTTTGAAATCAATACAAATCTTGCAATTGAACTATATTTAATACCATTTATATCATAATTATCTGGATCATTTAAATATTTTTTTCTATAGGTGTTTAATTCTGAAGTTAATCTATCTCCATCGCAGCAAAAATATGTATAAAGTACATTGCCATCTATATTAAGTACTATTTGCATACAAAATACAGATTTATCCATATATGGAACTAAATATTTTGGTTTTAATAATTCAGTACTATATTGATCAATAATATTTTTATATTCCGTCCTATTTTCTTGCATTCTTGTAATAAAAGTTATATTTTGTGAGTATAAATAATTTATATTGTCTTGTGAATTATAACCAGCATCCATAGTTACAGATTTTATATCTATATGAAACATTTTTAGTGTTTCTATAACGTATTGTAAGGTTGAAACATCAATTATATTGCCAGGTACATATTTAAAAAAAATTGGCAGGCCAGAATCTTTATCTGTAACATATATAACTCTAACTTCATTGCTCATAACTCCATTATGGCAGTTAGGTTCTGTTATATTCATTTTAGTATCATTAGGTAGTCCAGTACTATCAATTAAAATTGGAAATTCCATTAAAGAACTTGTATATTCGTTAGTAGATAGAAATTCAAAATATACGCGAAAGAAATTTCGATAGCATTCCTCACGTCCTATCTCTTTTAAAAACTGGGAGATTGAAGATGAGGACATAGCGGCTTGATTAAAGACAAGCTTACTATAAGAATTGGTAAACCAGTGTAATCCCTTATAGTTAGTGGTATGAGGTTCTGTTAGTTTGTATAATAATAGAGCATTAAGAGTATCTGCTGATTCAGGAATGACATTGTTTATTACATTGCTAAAGCCCGTACGACGCAAGAAGTCATTATATACCCAGTAGTTACCGTATTGTAGTAAATAGCTTTCTGGTCTATGTAATCCAAATGCATAATCAGGTCTATGAGTATAACCATCAGCCATAGTAAATTCAAAAACGCCAAGCGATGGTAAAAAAAACAAATTTTTACGTTCATCGACCAATTGACCGAGCCAAACGTCATCTCTAGTACCTGTATTATTTCTTTTTCCAAGGAGAAGAGCAAAAGTTCCTGAAACCCTTTCGACCTTTCTTATTGAAGTATATGACAAATAAGGATCAAACCTTGGATCGTCCTTAATGATGTCGGCAAACTGTAGCGCCATAATAAATTGCCTATTTTTTGTCTTTAGAGGTGATCTATGAGATCACCAAAAATTATAATTTTTGTTATAGGTCAAAAGACAAAAAATGTCAAGCAATTTTTTTTCATCGGGCAAATAATTTTTTTCCTTGTCTACCACGATTAAAGTAGCTATAAATACTTTAAACTTTCTAATAATGGATCAGAAAATTCAGTTATAATTTAAAGGCAATGTTGCTAACCTTGAAAGTGACACATATATGCGACTAAACATAATGGTCAATTTGGAGTTTTAAAATTTAAATGTATTGGTAATGCTAACTTCTTATTCTGTATGATATCTACATTGCCAAATAATATAGGCTGGCGTATAATATGAATATGAAAGCAGCCAAGGCTAACGGCAAGTGAATTCGAAAAAAAAATTAATTTTTTGGTGTACTAGAAATTAAGAAATTCGGTTAAATGTCAGAATTAGGTTATTATCATTACGGGTTGTTGGTTATTTCCTTAACCAACAACCCTTTTTTTTTCGACAAATACGATTGTTTCCCTCTTCCCAACTATACATTTTTAGCCTTATCGTGGCTAACCTTATACTGACAATCAAAGTGAACAATTCTAACCCCGGCGCTCAAGCATAACGACTGAAGCCGGTCCGTCAATGGCCCATAAATAACGATGTTATTTGGTTGAATGCGTTTCAACATTTCATCAAAACCTTTAAAAAAAAATGATCTATTTGACGGTATTGTAATGCCGCCAAACGAACCGACGGATACCGTGCCGCCTTTCTGAATCCCTTCAAAAGCGAAACCAAAAGTTTTTTTGTTGCCCCAACGGACGTTGGGAATAACTTTGAGGCCATGGCTTTGCCACCAATGGCCTAAGGCTCGGCCGCGATACACGTTATAAATTTGAAACGCGAACGGAAAATCTCTAAACACGGTAAAATCAGGCGTTATAACCCCCTCGAATTCTTTTATGTCGTTTAAGTACTTTTCAGGCTCATTCCAGACACATTCAAACTTTTCATCGTACGTATAAAAATGGAGCCATTGATTTTTATCAGCTTTTTGCCTTTTTTCAAAAGATACAATCCCTTGTGGAATAAAATCAACTTTATATAACCTTGGTATCTCATAAAAACCACTAAATTTAGCACCATAAACCAATTCTGGATGAAATTGCTTAAATCTTTCCATCAATTTATCATGTGAAACCATTTGCGTGTTCTCTCCTTTTCTACGGTTTTTGACAAACTCAACAAGGTGCCCTATCCGCCCTTTGACCGCCCGGCACTCAACCGTCACTCCCAGCCAAACGTTAGAAGGGATGGGCCTATTCAAGAAATATTCCGTCATCAGGCTCGACGTTTGGCGAGAAGCTGATAAACATAACGCTTTGTCTCATTTATAACATCTATAATCTTATATATACATTTAAAAGGAACATTCTCGTAAAAAATATCCGACATGGAACAAACAAAGATCGACGAAGGCTTGGCCCATCGCGACGGTTCGTCCAAGTCCCCTTCATGGGCGACCGGCCTAAACCCCTCCGAGTACTTTTCCCTGCCCATGGCCCTAAACCTACGGGACACGACCTCGGCGTAGCAATTTTCGCAACCGGGCGACACCTTCGCGCGGCCGGTAACGAGATTCCAGGTTTTTTCCGTCCATTCAATCTTGGTCATGGTTTACCCTTAAACAAACTAGCCATCGACTAAAAAACATAGTCTTTACGACAAAAAATTTTACTCAATTGACGACTGTAGCCATTTTGCCATATTTTGCCTCACCGCTCAACCGCCCCCACGCCGACTAACTCTCCCCGGCACCGGTCCCAAAATTGTTGTGGGTTAAATTGCTCGCGACCCTCCAGAGTCCGCCCAGCCGTCTCGGCCCCGCTCTCCGATGGCCAGGGGGCCAAACTGGTGGTGGGTTAAATTGCTCGCGACCCTCCAGAGTCCGCCCAGCCGTCTCGGTCCCGCTCTCCGATGGCCAGGGGGCCAAACTGGCGGTGGGTTAAATTGTTTGCGACCCTCCATGGTTCCAGCCCAGCCGCCGTTGACCTCGCTTTCCGAAGGTAAGGGGCCAAACTGGCGGTGGGTTAAATTGCTCGCGACCCTCCATAGTCCGCCCAGCCGTCTCGGTCCCGCTCTCCGATGGCCAGGGGGCCAAACTGGTGGTGGGTTAAATTGCTAGCGACCCTCCATAGGCACCTTCAAGCCGAAACGGGCCTATTCGTTCCAAAGGCCGGCCAAAGAACTGGGCCCGGGTGGCCCGCTAAAAATTAGCTATTGTATTGCGACTGGAACTCTGGGGTGGTACACTTTTGGCCGTCAAAGCGGGGCAAAAAACAAGGCGCTGTGGGGTTCACAATCGAGCGGGCCCTAAGCGGGACTTGGTGGCCGGGAGGGTGCCTGGAGGGGCTTGGAGAGCCTTGGAGTGAGCTTGGAGGGGCCTTTGCGGGCGCCTGGAGGGGTGTTGGAGTAGCCTTGGAGGGAATATGCGGGCTAAGGTGGCGATTATCTTGGGTATAAAAAGTGAGGATGATTAAAAGGAAATTTAAGTAAATTAAAGCAAAATTTAAGAAATATTGTAGGCAAAAGTATTTTTTTATACTAATTATGAGTTTGTAGCATTGATTTGAAGATAATCGTTGACAACATTGATTTTTTGGGTTATCGTCCCCATCGGGCCCTGTTGTACAAGCTCTTCAGTGTTGTAAAATTACCACAGTGGAGACGGCTGGGCCGAGTATAATTTGTAAGCATCGATTAACCATTAGAGAAAAATAAACGAATTTTAAATAATTTGCAACTATTATTGGGACATTTTACCAATGGCATGGGAATTGCTTACTTGTATCAAAAGACAACGGCTCGGGCAGATTAGCTAGGCGTTGGGTAAGGACTTGTGGCAAAAATGCACTATCACCAAAAGACGATAAAACAACAGATTCAGGTCAGTGGCAAAGGCCTTCATACCAATCGTCAGATTGACATGATCCTTAGCCCCCGGCCCATGGACACGGGCATTTGGTTTTTACGGACCGACGCCCCCGGAAACTCCCCGGTTAGAGCCCGCTCAGAGAACGTTAGCGACACGTCATTGGCCACCACCATCGGCCACGGCCCCGAGAGCGTCAGCACCATTGAGCACTTCATGGCCGCTTTGGGTGCCTTGGGCATAAGCAATCTCTTCGTGGAAATCAATGGGCCCGAGACCCCGGTGCTGGACGGCTCAAGCCTTCCCTGGATCAAACTGTTACGCAACGTCGGCCTCAGAACACTAAACGCCCCCAGGCCTTATCTGGCCGTCCGCCGTCCTTTCGAGCTTACCGAGGGCGACAAAATGATCTCCATGGCCCCGGACAAAGAACTGGCCATAGATTTTACCATCGACTTTCCCGGCTTCATACAGAACCAGGGCAAATCCTTCACGTTTTCCGAAAACGGTTTCGTCTCGGACATTTCGCCCGCCAGGACCTTTTGCCTCCTTTCCGAAGTGGAAAAGATGCAGCGGGCCGGCAAAGCCCTTGGCGGTGGTCTGAGCAACGCCGTGGTCGTCTCTGGAAATGGTATCGTATTAAACCAAGAGGGCCTAAGATTCCCGGATGAATGCGTTCGCCATAAAATATTAGACTTTTATGGAGATATTACGCTGGCGGAAGCACCTATTATTGGACGCTTCACGGTCGTGAAATCCGGCCACTCTCTGAACCATAAATTCCTGACGACCATCTTAACGACGCCTGGCCTTTTGGAGTTGGTTACTCCGGTCAGGACCCCCGGCGAGAGATACGCGTCTCTGGTCGCGCCAGCCCCAACCCTAAGGCAGGCCTGGGCCAACTGATCCAGGCCAACTGGGATTATCGAACATAAGAGCCTCCCTATTTGAGGCTTATTCATTAAAACGCCATGCCCGTCCGCATGGCGTTTTTTTGTTATGGAACGTAGCTTAACTTTAACTAAAATATCAAATATTTTCGTTTATGCGTGATAGAAAGCCTTACTTTTTTAATTTTTGGATCTTTTGGTGCCGAAGGGTTGCGACCCCGGGAGGGGCGGCCCGACTGGCTAGCCTCTCATGGACTTAAGACGATTCGGTTGACAATAGAATAAGTAACGGATTGACAAATGCTTTTAACAAGCTATACTATACCTATAATCACCTATTAAACGCTTAAAAACCGCATAAATTTTGACTTTTAAAATGACCCTAAAATGTCATTTTTAAAACATTTTCCAATAAAACGGTTGAGTTAAGTCAGTTTCCGGGTTTTCCGCCTGTGGATCTTTGTTTGACGGCCTCGCGGAAACCCCTTTCGAGTTCGCCGATGGCCTCGTCAGACACCAATTATCAAAGGGTTCTCTACCCTCAGAACTACAATGTGGGGTTTCCGCGAACGCTTCTTGTTTATATTGTCGGCGCCGACGTAAGATTATGGCTGTCTTAGGGCGCTAAAGGGATTTAAAGGGTTCTGGGATGAAAAATTGGCAAGCCGACCTCATGATCATGCTGGCCGCGAGCATTTGGGGTTTTTCGTACATTTCTTCTCGCTGGGGATTAAGCTCTTGCTCGCCGGCCCTTTTTTTGGTCTTGAGGTTCGGGGTGGCGGCCGTCGCCGTTTATCCCCTTCTGCGAAAGAGCTTGGCCAAGGCCGATAACAAGCTTCGTCTTGAAGGCTTTATTTTGGGCCTGTTAATGGGCGGAGGCTACATACTTCAGACCTACAGTATCAACTTTACCACGGTGGGGCGGGCCTCGTTTTTGACGGGGATGTGCCTTTTGGGGATCCCTATCCTGGGCTACGTATTGTTTAGGCAGATCGTCAAAACGCACAGCCTAATCGCCGTGGTCATCGCCATCATCGGGCTTTATATTTTTTTGAATCCCAGTTTTTCTGGCATAAACGTGGGAGACGTCGTCGGGCTCATATCCATCCCCGTCTGGGCCCTGTACATGATCTACATGAGCGTTTTTACGGAAGGGAAAACCGACCCAAAGGTAACCTACGTCTATCTTTTCTGGCAACTGGTCGGGGTCGTGCCCTTGGCCTTGGTAACTTATATCGTCTTCGAAAGCGGTTTGGTCCTCCCGGCCCTGAGCCCGGATTTGGGAAAGGGCCTGACCGTCACGCCGCTATTTCTGGCCGGGCTACTTTTAAATAGCTTACTGGCTTCCCTTCTGACCGTCTTTCTCCAAACCGTGGCCCAGAGGTTCACCACGGCCGTCCAGGCCATGCTTTGCTTCCAAATGGAGCCGCTGGTGGCCATAGTGGCCGGCTGGCTGGTCCTTGGCGAACCGATAGACAGCCATACTTTGGTTGGCGGGATAATCATCCTCTTTGCCGTCATTTTTTCGGAACTGGGCGGCCTTTGGATCGGGCCCCGAAAAACGGAGGCCTAAACCGGGCCCCTTCGTTACGGCCCTTTAACCATGCGCTTAACGGCGCCGGATTTGGTGAACCGGCCTTGCGGGGACCGGCTTTCTGGGGGCGGACCTTGCGGGGACCGGCCTCGCTGGCCCCGTTTAAGGGGCCGGGAGGTTGGAGCTGGGGACCAGAAGTGGCGTATAAGTGGGTGAATACACGGGGTTTTTTAGCTCTTGACAAAAACATAATAAATGACCATAATCTAAAGGTTAAGAACATGCCCATGCGGCCAAGATGGCCGCCCCAAAGACGCGAAAGGTAAAATACCGGAAGGCCGTGAAGCGAGCCGATAGCCGCGAAACATGGCCCAAGGCCGCGAACCTAGGCGATAACCGCTAACGGGGCCCCTGGCCGGGTTTTCGTTGGCCAGGATACTGTCCCAGCTTCGCCGTCGCGGCTTAAACGATTCTTTCGGAAGATCGCCAATACCCGGAGCCCGGTTCCGGGTTTTTTTCGCGACTTCCTGACCAACCGCCCTAAAAACGGCGGCCGTCGGCCGCTTTTGGAAGTGACCATGAAAGACGTCTCCAAGCAGAGAACCATAGCCCTTATATCTCACGGCGGGGCCGGCAAAACTTCGCTGGCCGAGGCCTTTTTGTTTCTAACCAAAGTTACCTCGCGATTGGGATCCGTCACCGACAATACCAGCGTGCTGGACTTCGAGCCCGAGGAGACCAAACGCAAAAATAGCCTAAGCTCGTCCTTCCATTACTTTCCCTGGAAAAAGCACCAAATCACTTTCGTCGATACCCCGGGTGGCGAGAACTTTTTAAACGATACCAGAACGGTCCTTTATGGGGTTGACTCGGCCTTGGTGCTGGTCGACGCCGTGGACATGGTTAAGGTCTCCACCGAAAAGGCTTGGGCTTACGCCGACGAGCTTAAGCTGCCCAGGCTGGTAATCATAAACAAAATGGATCGGGAACGGGCCGACTTCTACAAGGCCCTGGAGAGCGTCAACGAATCATTTTCCAGCCCCAAGGCGGTCCCGGTGGCTCTTCCCATAGGGGCCGAGGACGGCTTTAAGGGCCTGGTCGATCTGTTAAGCAAGAAAGCCTACCTTTACGACGCCTCGGGAAAGGCCACCGAAGGCCCGATACCGGCCGATATGGCCGAGATCGTGGAAACGTATAGGGAGAAATTGATCGAGGGCATTAGCGAGTCGGACGACGCCCTTTTGGAGAAATTTCTCGACGGCGAAGAAATACCCCAGGATCAGCTGGAAACGACCCTGAAGAAGGCCATATTCGACGGCCAGCTGGCCCCGGTCACCCCGGCCTCGGGTATCAAACTCATTGGCCTCTCCAATCTGTTGGATCAGATCGTTAATTATCTGCCCTCTCCGGCCGAGCGCGGGGCGGTCACCGGACATCCCACCGACGACGAGACCAAGGAGCTTACCCGGGAACCGGATCCCGAGGCCCCCTTCGGCGCCCTAGTCATTAAAACCATCGTCGATCCCTTCGCCGGCCAGCTGACCATATTCAGGATAAACTCGGGCACGCTCCGCCCGGATAGCGGGTTTTTAAACGTCAATAGGGGCCAGAAAGAACGCTTCGGCCAACTCTTCGCCTTGGAAGGCAAAGCCCAGAAAGCCATAGACGAAGCCGGTCCCGGCGATATAGTGGCCGTCTCCAAACTCAAAAATACCTTCACCGGCGACAGCGTGGCCGACGAAACCGCCCCCATCGTCTTTTGGGCCAGCCAGCCCATGGAACCGGTGGTCTCTTTTGCCGTTGAGGCCAAGGCCAAAGGCGACGAGGAAAAGGTCTTCGCCGCCATCAACAAAATGACCGTGGAAGACGTGACCCTTAAGCTTACCCGCAACGCCCAGACCAAGGAAATGATTATCTCGGGCATGGGCCAAATCCACCTGGACGCGACCCTGGAAAAGATCAAGCGCAAGTATAACGTTGAGGTAATACTTAAATCACCCAAGGTGGCCTTCAAGGAGACCATAAAGGGTAAAGCCAAGGTCCAGGGCAAGTACAAGAAACAGACCGGCGGTAAGGGCCAATACGGCGACGCGGTCATCGAACTTGAACCGCTGCCTAGGGGCGAAGGCTTCATCTTCGAGGATAAGATCGTCGGCGGGGTCATTCCCAGGCAATACATACCGGCGGTGGAAAAAGGTATCGTGGAAGCCATGGCCGGCGGGGTGGTCAGCGGCAATCCGGTGGTGGACTGCAAGGTGGCCCTGGTCTTCGGTTCCTATCACGACGTGGACTCCTCGGAAATGGCTTTCAAGATCGCCGGCTCCATGGCCTTCAAAAAGGCTTTCATGGAATGCCAACCCACCATTCTGGAACCGATTATGCTTCTGACCGTGGAGACGCCGGAAGACTGCATGGGCGACATCATGGGCGACATCTCCAGCCGGCGCGGAAAGCTTTTGGGCACCGAAAGCCATGGCCGCAAACAGATCATCAGCGCCCACGTCCCCCAGATGGAACTCCTTAGCTACTCGCCCTCGCTCACTTCCATGACCGGCGGCCGCGGATCCTTTACCATGGAGTTCGCCCGCTATGACGAGGCCCCAGGCCAAGTTAAGGAAAAGGTAATCTCCGACTACAAGCCGCAGGAGGAGAAGGAATAACCTTCCCCCCTCGCGGCCCATGGCCCATAAAAAACCCTCCGTGTTTAGCGGAGGGTTTTTTTATGCTTGAGTTCTTTGGGAGGAAATGAGGTTTTCATTTATTGTGTTGAACTCAGCATAACGCTTGATGCCCCTTGTGGGCCGGACCGGGAACCGGTATGGCCGAAAGGGGCGATTGGGCCTAGGGGTGGAGCGGTAGAACTCAGCATAACACTTGATGCCCCTCGGCCACAGTTTTGAGGATCCCGTTGGGGTTAAACTCCCTTTTGTCGAAGGCCAGCAAGGGCTTTTGTCTTTCGTAGGCCGGGTCGGGCACCGGTATGGCCGAAAGAAGCGATTGGGTGTAGGGGTGGATTGGGCGGGCGAAGAGCTCTTCGGCCGTGGCCACTTCAACAATCTTTCCGGCGTACATGACCCCTACCCTGTCGCTGATATATCTGACTAAAGATAGATCGTGGGCTATAAAAAAGAATGTAAAAGCCTTCTCTCGCCTTAAGAATTGAAACAAGTTTATGATCTGGGCTTGGATGGACACGTCCAATGAAGCCACCGGCTCGTCGGCCACTATGAGATCCGGGTTTATGCCTATGGCCCTGGCTATGGCCACCCGTTGGCGCTGGCCGCCGGAGATTTCGTTGGGAAATTTGTTGGCGAACAAGGGGTCCAGCCCCACCTGGCCCATAAGCTCGATAACCCTTTCCATTAAAGCGTCTTTTGTGGGGAATAATTTATTAATCTTCAGGGGCTCGGCTATTATCTCCCTTACCCGCATCCTGGGGTTTAAGGCGGCGGCCGAGTCTTGGAAAACGATCTGGATCCCTTTCTGGAGAACTTTTTTGGCCTTGGCGTAAGCCCGTTTTTCGGAGATTAATCGGTCTTTGAAATATATCGACCCCTTGTTGGCCGGATAAATGCCCATGACCGCCTTGGCCACCGTGGACTTTCCCGAGCCGGACTCGCCGACCAAACTAAAGACCTCGCCCCGGCGCACCTCGAAGGTTATTCCGTCCACGGCTTTGATGTAAAGGTTTTTGTTGACGTGGAAGTGCTTGTGGTAATCGACCACCCGAAGCAAATCGTTCTCGCTCAACTGACGGTTCTCCTTTCCCGGTGCCATGGGCCCCAAGCATTGTGACCAAACCATGGGCCCCAAATCATGGGACACATGGCGCAATCGGCCACTCGGCCGATCTCGCCATGGAACCCAAGTCACAATCGGCTACCAGACGCCACCGTCGGCTGAGGCGGCGGAGGCGTTAAGCGCCATGTGGCCCGGCTGGCTCAGCCGCTGGGCTTCCGACGCTTTAGCTTAACCGGTGGCTCAACCCGGGGGGCCTTGGGATCGAGAAGCCAGGTGGCGGCAAAATGGGTTTTGGTCACCGGAAACATGGGCGGCATTTCCTCGTAGTCAATCCGTAAGGCGTACTTGTTTCTGATGGCGAAGGCGTCACCGGGCGGGGGGTTTAGGAGCGTGGGCGGAAGCCCGGGAATCCCGCCGTAAAAGCCGGTTTCAATGGCCACCGATGGCATTGAGCCCAAAAGTCCCCAGGTATAAGGATGGCGCGGGTCGTGAAATATTTCCTCGGCTAGGCCTATCTCGACGATCTTGCCGGCGTACATGACCGCCACCCGATCGGCCACCCTGGCCACCACTCCCAAGTCGTGGGATATGAATATTATCGAAAGCCCTTTTTTGTCCTTGACCTCTTTTAACATGTCCAGCATGCGGGCCTGAACGGTAACGTCCAGAGCGGTCGTGGGCTCGTCGGCCAATAGTACCTTGGGTTCCAGGGCCATGGCGATGGCCAAAACGCAGCGTTGTCTCATGCCCCCGGAAAAAAAGTGGGGCTGAAGGGAGAAGCGGTGGACGGGATCGTCTATGCCAACCAAATCCAGGCTCTCCACGGCCCTTCTCTTGGCCTCCTCCCAGCCAACCTTATGGTGTTTTAAGATGGCCTCGGTAATCTGCTTGCCTATGGGAATGGTCGGGTTTAGGGTGGTCATGGGATCTTGGAAAAGCATGGCGAAATAAGGGCCGCGAAGCTTACGCATCCTGTTTTCCGAGTACCCGGAAATATCCTCCCCGGCGGCGAAAAGACCGCCGGAGGTTTTGGCCGTCCTGGGCAAGATCTTCATTATCGACTGGCAGAGTACCGATTTGCCGCAGCCCGATTCGCCGACTATG
>JAIRNQ010000152.1 GCA_031257955.1 Deltaproteobacteria bacterium
GGGACATCGGCATGTTTTGGGCCTTGAGTAAAATGCCCTTGGAGATAACGCTCCCGCCCAGCGACAGGAGGATGATTAAAACTATCGGCGAGAGATCCAGGCCGCCCAGCCGCAGGGGAAAGTGCCTTTGGGCGAAGTTCAGCGCCGGGTCGGTGATTTTGCCCAGGATTACCATGAAAGTCGTGTTGGGGTTGGGGTTAACCCAGGTTAAAAGCACCCTGACGATGATAATCCATATGTAAATCTGAACGGCGTATTGGATGAAGGCGCTTAACTGCATTAGGGTGGAACTGGACAAGGCGTTTACCTCGGTTCTGGCTGGCGATTGGTCGGTTTTTGGGCTAGGCGTTTGGCCGCGGGGCCGTTTGGTCGTTTAGTCTTTTAGGCGTTTGGCCGCGGGGCCGTTTGGCCGTTTGGCCGTTTAGTCGTTTGGTCGCGGGTTCGTGTAATGGTTTGGTGGCCGAGCGGTCCTTCCGAGTATCGGGCCGTCGGGCCGGCGGGGTTTAGGCCCCACCGGCGGCCAAAAGATCGTGTATGTGAATGACCCCCACCGGACGGCCCTCGGGGTCCAGGGCGAAGGCGTTGGTGATGCCTTTGGTCCGCATGACCGAAAGGGCCTTGGCGGCCAGGGTGCCGGGCTCGAAGTGGGTCGGGTTTTTGGTCATGACCTCTGAGCAAGGCTTGGCCATTAAATCCGGTCCCATGTGTCGCCTCAGGTCGCCGTCCGTAATCATGCCTATGAGCTTTCCGTCCTCGATTATGCCCAAACAGCCCAGGCGTTTTTTGGTCATGACCAGAAGCGCTTGGCCCATGGGGTCGCCGGGGGCGACCAGGGGCATTTCTTCGCCCGAACGCATCAGATCGCCGACCGAGCTTAGGCGGCTGCCGAGCTTTCCGCCCGGGTGGTAGCGATGGAAGTCCTCGAGGGTAAAGCCCCGGGCCGACAGGAGGCTTAGGGCCAGGGCGTCCCCCAGGGCCATCATCATGGTCGTGGAGGTGGTCGGGGCGCAGCCCAGCGGGCAAGCCTCGGAGAGATCCGGCAGGAGAAAAATCACGTCCGAGTTGCGGCCCAGAAGGCTTTCCGCGGCCTTGGTCACCCCGATTATTTTTATGGCGTACCTGACGCAGTACTGGAGGATTACCGCCAGCTCGGCCGTCTGGCCGGAGTTGGAGTAGGCCATCAGGATGTCCCGGCCTTCGGCCAGCATGCCCAAATCGCCGTGCCCGGCCTCGGAGGGGTGGATGAAGAAAGCCGGGGTCCCGGTGGAGGCGAGGGTGGCCGCCGTCTTGCGGGCCACGTGGCCGCTTTTGCCGATTCCGGTCACCGCCACCCGGCCGTTGGAGGCCAAAATGGTCGAGACGGCCCGGTCGAGGGAGTCGCCCAGACTGTCGGCCAAAAGTTCCAGGGCCCTGGCTTCCTGGAGGATAACTTGGCGGGCCGTGTCTGTGTGGTTGGTCTGGCTCATGGCTGGAAAAGCGATCTCCCTTGGCCGTTGGCATACGTATTTACGTATTGATCGACGGCATGTTTTGGGGTAAATATAGGCTACGCCCGTGAATATGTCAAGGATGGCCGCGCCTTGGCCTAAGAGTCCTTCAAAGTATTGTTTCGGGCGGGGAAAGTTTATCTTAGACCGGCTTGTGAGCTTTGGTGGCGGGCGATTTGGGGTGAGGTCCCCGGGGTAGGGGCATAAGCGGGGCCGGAAGGCGGAAAGTCGAAAGGTCGGAAGGCTAAAGGTCGGAAGGCGAAAGGCCATAAGGCGAAAGGTCGGAAAGCGAAAGCCCTCAAAGCCGTATGGGCTAGGCCTCTCTCGAGCGGGAAAGCCACGGGGGCTTTCCTCACTCGTCTTCCGGTTCTCGCCAAGCCGTGGTTTGGTCTTTCTGGCGGGCGGCTTTTTTGTGCCTGGCGGCCAGCCTCCTGGCCTGGGCCTTGGGGACGGCGGTCACGATGACCGGCACCACGCCGGGCTTATGGACGCCCAACTCGATGGCCGCCGCCTGGCTAAGGTCGATGATCCGGCCGTCGATGAAGGGTCCCCGGTCGTTGATGCGCAGGTACATGGCCCGTTTGGTCTTGAGGTTTTTGACCTCGACCCAGGTGTGCAGCGGCAAGGTTTTGTGGGCGGCCGAATAATCGTACATGTTGTAGACTTCGCCGCTGGCCGTCTTGCGCCCGTGGAAGGGTTTGCCGTACCAAGAGGCCAAGCCTTTTTCCTTATACCCATCGGCCGTGGCTAGGATATAATAGCGTTTGCCGTTGATGACGTAAGATTTGCCGCTTCTCTTGGGCCCGGAAAAGATGGCGCATCCCGAGCCCAGCATAACCAAAACCAGGGCCAGGACCAATAGCCGGGCCCAACGGCCGGCCGGCGGGTCGGCCAAAGGGGCGGCCCGCGGGCGCCAAACACTTTTACCGAACGGAGCCTTAAAAGCATGGAAACAGTTGGAAGCGGAGGCAAAGGACATACTCGTCTCCTTATGGCGGCCTTGCTGGCCTGCCTCTTGGCCTTGGGGACGAACTTCCCCCTTACGGCCGAGGCGGCCGGGTCCGCAAAAAAGGCCACCGAACCTGGGGCCATGGTCTGCCCCGTAAGGCCGTCCCCGGAAGCGGGGACGTTGGCGTTGGCGCCGGCCGCGGGCTATCTCCTCGCGGCCAACGAAACCGCGGCCAACAAAGCGCCGGCCAAGAAAGCCAAGGCCAAGAAGGCCCAGGCCAAAAAACCGGCCAAAAAATCCAAATCCGGCAAGAGAAACCAAGCGGCCTCTCGGCTCGACCGGCTGTCCAAGCTCCCTTGGCCGGAGAACGTGACCAGTTTGGCCGGGACCGGGGCCGTGTTGGTCATGGATAACCACGCCGGGCCCAAGGGTCCCAAAGAACTCTACGCCTTGAACGCCGACAAGCTTTACGTTCCGGCCTCCGTCCTAAAACTCATGACGGCGGCGGCGGCCCTGGACATACTGGGCCCGGGCTTCGAGTTCGCCACCGACTTTGCCCTGGACGACGACGGGAACCTCTGGGTGGTCGGCCGCGGGGATCCCTTTCTGGTCTCGGAAGAGCTGTGCCTGGCCATCGAAAAGCTGGCCAAACTGGGCCTTAAGGAAGTAAACGACATAAAATTGGATACTTCCTATTTTGAGCCGGATCTGGTTTTGGACGGCAATACCTTCACCAAGAATCCTTATGACGCCTATAACGGCGCCCTGGGCGTGAATTTCAATACCGTCTCCTACCTTATCGACAAAGGGGGGCGGGTAGTTGAATCGGACAAATGCACTCCGATAACGCCCATAGCCCTTGAATTGGCGCAAAATAATAAGCCAAAGAACAAAAAAGCCCGGTCCGGATCTTACCGCCTAAACATCTCCGAGAGCCCCCGGATGGCCGAGCTCCAGGCCGGCCAGACCATCAAGGCCCTTTTGGAAAAATACGGCGTAAAGGTTAACGGCCAAGTCGTCAACGGCGGGACCATACCGGCGGCCGTGACCCCCCTCTACACCCACGTCAACACCCGAAACCTGGAACAAACCCTGGTGGGCGTTCTGGAACACTCCAATAATTACATGACCAACCAGATCTTCCTGATCATGGGCGCCGAACTCTACGGCCCACCGGCCACCATGGAAAAGGGGCGACAGGCGGTCTACGACTACCTTGAGCGGCAAGGCCTCTCCAAACCCAACCTGGTCGAGGGCAGCGGCCTTAGCCGCAACAACCAGGTCACGGCCCGGCAGATGTCCGAGGTCCTCTCCGTCTTCGAGCCCAATTTGCGCCTGGCCAAGGCCAACGGCGACGGCTCGGTTTACTACAAGACCGGGACCATGAGCGACATCCAGACCCTGGCCGGTTACATGCTCAGGCCCGACCGGCCCGACGAGCCCCTATGGTTCGTGATCCTCCTTAACGGCGCTTACGATCCGGGCACCAGGGAAAAGATCCTCGCCGTCCTCAAAGCCCACTTCATCGACGAGCCGGCCCAATCGGCCGGCAGCTAATACCGCCGGTAACTGGGGCCGCCGGCGGCTGGGGCGGCCAATGGCCCCAGAAGCCACGGAGAGGCCCAGGACGGCCCTTTGGCCTTTGGGACACCCTTTTATGGCCACCCGGGGGCAGGGGGCCGTCAGGGGCCATCTGGGGCCGTTTATGGGGGTGTTTTGAACCCACCCGGTTTTTCGCGGCGGCCCGGCCCGGCCCGGCCCGGTCCGGACCACAGTTTTTTTCGGCGCCTCAAGTCCTCTTCCCGGCGCCCTCGACTTATCTCCCCTATCCCGTCCGGCGCCCCCAGAAGCTACGGAGAGGCCAAAGGACGGCCCTTTGGCCATTTGGGTGGCTACCCCTAGCCACCCGGCGGCAGCGTGCCATCAGGGGCCCTCTGGAGCCCTCTGGGGCCGTTTATGGGGAGATTGCGAACCCACCCGGCCTTCCACCCTTTGGCCGGGGGGGTGCCTACCGGTCGGGACGCCTTACGGGCGGCCCCGGCCGGCGGGTAAATATTCAAGTTGTCAAAAATTAAAAAATAGTGTATGTTAAGGCCTAATCCTATAGTTTCTATAGTTTGGAACCGAAAGGAAATCCGCGGCTTATTTTGTTGACAACAAAAGCCGCCCCGGCCGGTCACCCACCTCTTCCTGGCCCATACTCGGCCAAGGCTTTCGCCCAGGCTTCTGGCCCGGCCAAGGCTTTTGGCCGGTTTGCCCCGGAGGCGCCGCGGCGGGCAAACCTCAAGCGGTTTGTGAGCTTTGTTTTCGTTCGTTTTGGGGCGCGGGTTTTTTGGAAGGGTGACGGGAAGTCGGGGTGGCGGGAAACCTTCGGCCATCGTTGGTAACCCGGGCCTTACTGGCCCTGAGCGTTTGGAGTTAACGCGAACCCCCTAACCGCATGAAGCGGGAAGGGCGAAGTGGATAGGAGTTTGTGGTTATGTCAGCTAAAGGGACAGTTGGCGCCTTCGTGTTTTTTGGCCCCGATTTCATTAAACCGGGTAAACGGGAAACCAAGAATTCGGCCCCGCCCGCGGGCGCCAAAGCCCCCGTCCCGGCCGACGCCGGGTCGCCGCCGGAACCGGGCCCCGCCGGGCCCCAGGCCGCCGACGGGGAGGCGGCCAAGGAAGGCGACGAACCGCCGCCAACCCAGGCCGAGCTGGTGGAGGCCAAAACGCCGGCTGAGCCCGTGGAGGCCGTAACGCCGGCCAAGCGGGCCAAGGCCGAGACCCCGGCCAAGAAAGAGGCGGCCAAAACGCCGGCCAAGCGGGCCAAGGCCGAGACCCCGGCCAAGAAAGAGCCGGCCAAGACCCCGGCCAAGCGGGCCCAGGCCGAGACCCCGGCCAAGAAAGAGCCGGCCAAGACCCCGGCCAAGACCCCGGCCAAGCGGGCCAAGGCCGAGACGCCGGCCAAGACAACCGAATAAGCCGACTTAACCAAAGACCGGCTGGGCCCGGCCGGGTCCGGCCGGACCCGCCTTGGCCCT
This sequence comes from Deltaproteobacteria bacterium, assembly GCA_031257955.1. Taxonomy (GTDB): domain Bacteria; phylum Desulfobacterota; class Desulfarculia; order Adiutricales; family Adiutricaceae; genus JAIRNQ01. The sequence goes on from JAIRNQ010000152.1 coordinate 5,462, forward strand.
TATGGGCATGCCCTGGCCAAGCTCCGCCCCCGGAGCTTGGCGGCTTTGAATCGCCGCGATCGCGGGCCGATGGCCCTCGGTTCCGGCGGTTTTTTTTGGGGACCGGCTGGCTGACCGTCTCGGGCCCGATAGGGCCTTGGGAAGGCCAGGCGGGCCTTTTTGTGGTCTTTTGGGCACCCATTTAGGGGCACCAAGTTATCGCCGATCTAACAAACGCGTTAAGTTAAGGGTTACGATTACGATTAAGTATGTTAGTGAAAAAACGCTAACGACCGTTAACCATGGGACCAACGCCATGTCTTCGGTTTGATCGTAACCCAAGTTGATTGTAAATGTCAATAGCCAAGGGCACTTTTTCAGGATTTTGTTCAACTAAAGATTTAGTTTCCATTGCAAAGTTTTGTTTAAAGCGAAATACTTATATGTTTGAGTGTGGCGACACAAAGGGATAATTTTCAGTTGGCAAGGCATAAATCGAGGCCTAACCAAAGAAGCTATGGCCAAACGTTAAGATTGCCGTGGCCAACGGCTGGAAATTCTAGGCCCACAAAGCCTAATGGCTTGTCCCTTGCCACGAATTGCTTCAATTCCAAACTGGATTAAGCGTCTCCGTTAGGTTTGGCTCTCGCGAGTTAGGGGACGATCTTTCAAAGTTCGGTGCCAACGTAAATTACTGGTAAGCTTTATGGTCATTAGTTTGAATTCGGGGATGTTTTTGGGGTAAAACTTAGGATTTGTCGGCAGCCCAAAGGGGTACCAAAACTGGAGTCGGGTGGGGGAAGGGAAGGCCAGGGCAAAAAAAAGCGGCGGCGATGGGAAACCATCGACGCCGCGGAGCGATTGGAACGAAACCGGCCCCTTCCGCCTCCGGGGAGGCGGGGGGCGGTCAGTTGCAGATTTGGCAGTTGCCGTCGTCGCAGTTCAACAGGCCGTTGTCCAGGGCCGGGGCCCCGTCTTTCCAGAAGGGCGAAAGGGCCCGGAGCTTTTGGATGACCTCGGGGAAGATGGCCAAGGCCCGGTCGACCTCCCCTTCGGTGTTGGTGGTGGCCAGCGAGAGGCGAATGGATCCGTGGGCGGCGGTAAAGGGGACGCCCATGGCCCGCAGGACATGGGAAGGCTCCAGGGATCCGGAGGTACAGGCCGAGCCGGAGGAGGCGCAGACGCCGGCGTGGGAGAGGTGGAAGAGGATGGACTCGCCTTCCACGAACTCGAAACTGACGTTGGTGGTGTTGGGCAGGCGAAATTCCCGGTCGCCGTTTACCATGGTCGAAGGGATCTTCAGAAGCCCTTCCTCCAGGCGGTCGCGCATGGCCTTAACCCGGCCGTTTTCCTCGGGCAGACGCTCGAGGGCCAGTTTGGCCGCCTTGCCCAAGCCGACGATGTAGGGGACGTTCTCGGTGCCGCCCCGGCGGCCGTTTTCCTGGTGCCCGCCGATCATGAAGGGGGCGAACTTGAGGCCGTGGCGGACGTAAAGGGCGCCGATGCCCTTGGGGGCGTGGAGCTTGTGGCCGGAGAGGGCCAGCATGTCGATTTTCAGGCTCTTGAGGTTAATGGGGATTTTGCCCACGGCCTGGACGGCGTCGGTGTGAAAGACCACCCCCCGCTCCCGGCAAAGGGCCCCCACTTCCTCGATGGGAAAGATCACCCCGGTCTCGTTGTTGGCCCACAAAAGGGTGACCAGGGCCGTGTCGTCGTCGATGGCCGCCGAAAGCTCGTTTAGATCCAATCGACCCAGGCGGTCCACCCCGACCTCGGTCACCCGGTAGCCCAGGCGCCTGAGGAAGGTGGCGTTGTTGATGATGGCCGAGTGCTCGACCTTGCTGGTTATGACGTGCCTCTTGTCGGGTTGGGTGCGCAAGGCCGACCAGATGGCCGCGTTGTCGCTCTCGGTGCCGCAGGAGGTGTAGACGATCTCGTGGGGATCGCAGCCCAACAGCTCGGCCAGATCCAGCCGGGCTTGGCGCAGCGAGGCGGCCACCTCCCCGCCCTTGTGGTGCATGCTCGAGGGGTTGCCGTATTCGCCTTTAAAGAACGGCAACATGACCTCAAGGACTTCCGGGTCTACCTGGGTGGTGGCGTTGTTGTCGAAATAAATGGTTTCCATTTGACTGACCCTTTTTCGCGCTGTTTTTAGGCCGCCCGCTTTGCGGGGCGGGAAAAGTGAAGCCCCGAGGGCTTCGGGCGTCGGATGGGCCGAAAGGGACTAATTTCCCTGGCAGCTGAGAGGGGGGGTTAAGGCCGTGCCCGCCCGCCTTACGGCGGGGGGCCAAGCCGGGGGCTTTGGCCCCCGGCCGAGGGCCCGGGGTCTTTAGGGGCGGGACTCCCTGACCACGATTTTGGGATCGACCAAGGTGCGAAGCTTATCGGTCACGAAGTCGGCCAAGGTGCGTTTGGAAGCCGGGCAACTGGAGCAGGCGCCCTTCAAGGCCACGGTGACCTCGTTTCCGTCAACGTCAACCAGTTCGATGTCGCCGCCGTCCCGCATCAGGGCCGGGGCGATTTCGGAATTGATGACCTCTTCGATGAGCTTGATTTTTTTGAGGGCGGTCATTTTGGGCTGGGCGGCCGGTTGGCCGGCGCCGTTGCCCGGGACTTTGTGGAGGACGCGGTTTAGGATGGCTTCGAGTTCGGGCAGGCACTTGCCGCAGCCGCCCCCGGCCTTGGTGAACTGGGTGATTTCCTCGACGGTCGTCAGACGGTTGGTCCTCACGACCTTCTCGATCTCCCGTTCGGTAACGCCGAAACAATGGCAAACGACATCGGCGTCCACCGACTTGGGCGGAAGGCCGCGGTAGTTAAGCACGGCCGCTTCCAGGGCTTCCTGGCCCATGACCGAACAGTGCATTTTTTCCCGGGGCAGGCCCCCCAGGAAGTCGGCTATGTCTTGGTTAGTGATGTTTAGGGCCTGGTCGACGGTTTTGCCTTTAATCATCTCCGTCAGGGCCGAGGAAGAGGCGATGGCGCTGGCGCAGCCAAAGGTTTGGAATTTGGCGTCCTCGATTAGGTCCTTTTCTTTATCGACTTGAATGGTCAGCCTCAAGGCGTCCCCGCATGACAGCGAACCGACTTGGCCCTCTCCGTCTATGCGGGCCACTACCCCCACGTTTCTGGGGTTTTCGAAATGATCCATGACTCGATCTGTGTATTCCCACATCGCAAAGGCTCCCAGCCACCCATACCCGGCTAAAAACTATGGGCGGCATTTCGCGAAAATCGGCCCATTCGGCCGATGAAGCGAAACGGTTACGGACGTGACGCCGGGCCGACTGGCGGCCGCGGCCCAAATATAAATTAGTTTAAAACAACGGTTGTTTCAAACAATTTAGAGCCCTAAATTAATTAAATATAATTATTTGAGGTATAAAAAATTATTTCGGGACTATATACACCTCAACGGCTATTGCCTAGGGCAAGGCACATATAAAAGATAAGCATTATATCGTCGCCGTCAAGACCCAGGCCCAAAACTCGGCCAACCCGGCCAACTTTCGGCGCCCGCCCGGCATTCGGGCAACCAAGGCTTGGCCTGACGACGGTCTGTGCCACCCATAGATTTTACTGCCCGGTCGCCAAAATGTCAAAAAAACGCCCAGTCGGTCTCACGGCTGGGCCCACTGGCCAGGCCCCCGGCTTAACAATGTGACCGACTGGGGTTTTTTTGGGGGCCGTCTTTTGGCCGAAGCCATTGAAGTTTTGGGTTTTTGGGCCAATGGGGCGAAAGGGCGGCGGGGTTAGGGAAGGTGACTTGGGGCGTTGGCGGTGGGCCGCTGGCCTTTTCGGCGGGCGGGGGGCCGCGGTTATTTGTCGGTCCGGGGGGCCGCGGATATTTCTCGGTTCGGGGGGCCGCGGCTATTT
>JAIRNQ010000246.1 GCA_031257955.1 Deltaproteobacteria bacterium
GAGAATATCTGGGAAAGGAGCCACCTATGCCTGAAATATCTTCGACCATTGGGAATAGAGAGCCTCTGCCAGTGGTGAAAATAAAAAAGCCTGACTGCCTCCATTCGGAAAATGGGTCATCCGCCAAGCTTAAAGCTATAAAACTCACCAAGAGAAAAATGGCCTTGATATTGTCCGGCCTGATCTTGGTGGCGCTGGTTTTTGTTGGGATATTCGCGCCTTTTGTCTCGCCCTACGATCCCTTGGAAGTCAACTTGACCGAACGCTTAGCCCCTATAAGTTCAGAGCACCTCTTAGGGACCGATCATCTGGGCCGGGATATTCTCTCGCGGCTAATCTGGGGAACAAGGGTTTCGTTAGGCTCAGTTCTGGTCATAGCCGCTTTGATAATAGTAGTTGGTTTTGGGCTAGGGTCGCTGGCTGGGTACTCGGGAGGCTGGGTGGACATGGTCATAATGCGTGTCTGCGAGGCTTTCATGACCTTTCCGACCTTTATCCTAGCCCTTTTCATGATCGGGGTCATGGGCACCGGCATGGTGAACGTGGTCTTAGCCATCGTGCTCACCCACTGGGCCTGGTACGCGAGGATCATCAGGGGTTTGGTTATGACCTTAAGGAACCGGGACTATGTTCTGGCGGCCAGAGTAGCCGGGGCTAGTCCAATCAAGGTTTTTACCCGCCACGTGGCCCCCCAGGCCTTCGCCCAGCTGGTTATTTTGGCGACCTTAGATTTGGGGCACATGATGTTGCACGTATCGGGCTTGTCTTTCTTAGGCCTAGGCATCCAACCGCCCACGCCGGAATGGGGCTCCATGATTAACGACGCCAGACAGCAAATTTGGACCAACCCCGAGCTGGCTATCATTCCGGGGGCCATGATCTTTTTGACGGTGCTGGCTTTAAACGTGCCCGGAGATATCCTACGCGATAAACTCGATCCTTCAATCGCCGAGGAATGAGAAACCAACCCGCGCCCGGCCTGCCCATTGATTGGCGAAGGCGAGAGTTTGTTTAACATGGAAACCCCGCCGAGCCTGGCTGACTGACGTTAGTCTATTTGGGCTAGTTTACAAGCAGACTCTTTAAAAGCGCGACTAAAGGCGATTTTTAAAGGCTCTGTAGGCGGCGTCGCCGTTGGCTTAGCCCGAGGCGGCCAAGCGGCGAGCGAAATCGCTGGCCAACCTATTAACCGAGCCTATTTTTGGCTGTTTCGGAGGCGTGACATGGCAGAAGCTGTGTTGGAAGTGAGTCATTTAACTATAACCTATCCGGCCGGCGGCCGGACCATTGTGGATGATCTGAGTTTCAGCGTCTTGGCCGGGGAGGCGGTGGCTTTAGTTGGAGAAAGCGGCTCTGGCAAAACCACGGCCTCTTTGGCCATTATGGGGCTTCCTCCTGATGGCTTGCGAAAGACCGCGGGGAGCGTTCGCCTATTGGGCGAGGATATAACCGATCTCTCACAGGAAGGCTACAGAAAGCTTAGAAACGTGAAGATGGGCATGGTCATGCAAAACCCCATTAGTTGTTTTGATCCGGTCTTTTCGATTTGGAGTCATTTCAAAGAGACCCTAAAATCACACCAGTCCGTTACTAAGGACGAAATTCGGGAAAAGGCGGTTCTCGCTCTCTCCGAGGCCGGCTTTGAGCGGCCTGAGAACGTTTTGGAACTATATCCCTTTCAAATGAGTGGGGGCATGCTCCAAAGGGTCATGCTAGCCATTACCTTAGTTTTGTCTCCACCTCTAGTCATTGCCGATGAGGCGACCACGGATCTGGACGTGCCCTCCCAGGCCGTGATTTTACGGCTTTTAAATGAGCGTCGCCAGGAGCGGGGTCTCTCTCTTTTGATAATAACCCACGATTTGAGCGTGGCCGCGGCCATGGCCTCAAAAATCGTTTTTCTGGAAAACGGGCACCTGATTGAGATTGGGGAGGCTAAGACCATCTTCTCCAATCCCGCCTCGACTGGTGCGTCTAAACTCTTGGCTCTACATCGTGACTTATATACAGACCGATATATGAAGGTGACCAAGAACTTAACTCAAATCTAACTAAGGGGTTCGGCATTAGCCTGCAGGAAGGCGACCAAGAACCTAACTCAAATCTAACTAAGGGGATCGGCCATGAGCTTGATGGAACTCAAAGGCATAACCAAATCTTATCGCCAAGGCGGCCTGTTTGGGTCAAAACGGGAAATTTCTGTTTTAAAGGGAATAGATCTGAACATTGAGCCCGGCCGCTGCCTGGGTCTATTGGGTGCCAGTGGTTGCGGCAAAAGCACCTTAGGCAGATTGGCCCTGGGCTTGGAAAAACCTGACAAAGGCGGTGTGTTTTACAAAGGTCAGGATCTAGCCCAGCTCTCCAAAGAAGAAAAGACCCTTTGGAGGAGGAACTGTCAGGTTGTCTTTCAAAACTCCCATGGAGCGGTCAACCCTCGCTATGAGGCCTGGCGAATAGTGTCCGAGCCTCTTTTGAACTACGGCTGGGTTAAAGAAAAACTAAAGCCCAAAGCCGAAGAGCTGTTGGCTTCCGTTGGCTTAGACTCAACGGCCCTTTTCAAAAAACCTCACCAGTTCAGCGGGGGAGAGCTGCAACGCATCTGCGTGGCCCGGGCCCTTGCCCTAGAACCTGAGTTTATAGTCCTAGACGAGCCGGTAAGCTCGTTAGACATGCTCAACCAAAGCTTGGTCCTAGAGCTCCTCTCCAATCTAAAAATACGCTCAGGCACCGCATTTCTCTTTATCTCCCACGATCTGCGGGTAATCCTAAAGATGAGTGATTCCTTAGCGGTCATGAAGGGAGGCCGTATCACGTCATTTTCAGACGAAATATCCAAACTCGAGGACCCAAACATCCCCGTAGATCCAACCTTGCGAACCTTGGCCTCAGCCGTGCTTGAAGCCGAACCTAAATAAACCCAAAGAAGCAAAAGAGCCTTTATCATTGAGAATTTAATAGTGTTCGATCGGTAAACAGACCATGGAGGCAGGCCCCCACCTCGACGAAAAAAAATACTTTCTCGTCATGTTCCTTTTCGTTAAGTAGCTGTAATTTAACGATTAATCGAGAATAAATCTCGTTAAAGAACCTGTGCTTCATGGAAACGGCTCATGGGGCCCCGCCTACGACCAATGAAACTTTTTTCCCATTCCAAATCCCCGCCTGGTCCGAATTTAAGGACCCAACAATCACGGTTACCATAGATAGTTTGTTTCCCTTTTGTGGGAAGGCCGACGGTCACCACGACAATGTAGCCGCCGTCTAAAGTCTGTTGGACTGAGTTGGCTTCGTCGTCGTAGGGTCCGCCCATGTTTTTTTGCCATTCCAGTTCCCCGCCAGGCGCGAATTTGATCAGCCATAAATCCTTATTCAATGTGGGTCGTTAAAGTGGGTGGGAGGCCGGTTGCGGCCGGGTTCCCGAGTGGGCCCCGAAAGTGGATGGGAGTCGGGGCCGGGCGGTCGGTTGCGGCCGGGGGCGGGGCCGGGCGGTCGGTCGCGGCTGGGGCCGGGAAGGCGTTCGGGTGGGTTGGGCGAGTTTCCAACAAAAATGTAAGTTCCGGCGGGGAGCTGGCCAAAAAAACCACGATTTTGGTCCCAAAAGCGGTCGCTTGGTCCGGGGTTGAAAAATTATTCATAATGATATTAAGGTGTTAAGGATGAAAAATCTAGCGGGCAGTTTTGGCCCGGGAAATGCATAAAGGATTTCACGAGTATGGTTCTCGCCCACCGTTCTCTGTCGCTTTCGGAAGAAGGTTTTCTCCTTTCCTTCTTTCGGGGCGGCCTTCTACAAACCGTCCTGCCATGCCTCTCCCCAAAACGCGGTTGGTCGATCCGGAATCGCCTCCGGATCGACCAGCCCGCCCTCCCTCAGAGGGGGTAGGCACTTACTTTACAGCATTCGATCATTCGGGGTCCGCTAATAAAACGGCCTGGTGCCGTAATACGTCCATCAAACGCCATAGGAGGCAACCATGCGTTTGGCAAAGATTGTAGCGTGTTTGGCGGTAATTTGTGTCTTGGGGGCGGCCCGTTTGGGGTTGGCCGCCGGCGAAACCATCAAAGTCGGAATCCTTCACTCTCTCTCAGGTACCATGGCCATCAGCGAGACCACCCTTAAGGATGTAATGCTCATGCTCATAGAGGAGCAGAACAAAAAAGGCGGGCTTTTGGGCAAGCAATTGGAAGCCGTGGTGGTCGATCCGGCCTCCGACTGGCCCATCTTCGCCGAAAAAGCCATGCAACTTTTAACCCAGGAAAAGGTGGACGTCGTCTTTGGCTGCTGGACCTCGGTCTCCCGCAAGTCGGTGCTGCCTATCTTCGAGGAAAACAACGGGCTATTGTTCTACCCGGTCCAGTATGAGGGCCAGGAATCCAGCAAGAACGTCATCTATACCGGGGCCGCGCCCAACCAGCAGTCGATCCCGGCCATCGATTACCTCATAAACGATCTCGGGGTTAAGCGCTTCTACCTGGCCGGCACCGACTACGTCTTCCCGAGGACCTCCAACAAAATCGACGAGGCCTACCTGGAATCCAAGGGAGTGGCCAAGGAAGACATCATCGTCAACTACACCCCCTTCAGCAACAGCGACTGGCAGTCGATAGTGGCCGAAATTAAGCGTTTCGGGAGCGAGGGCAAGAAAACCGCCGTCGTTTCCACTATAAACGGTGACGCCAACGTGCCTTTCTATAAAGAACTGGCCAATCAGGACGTAACCGCCGATAACATTCCAGTAATAGCCTTTTCCGTTGGCGAGGAAGAACTAAGTGGCATCGACACTGGCCCTCTGGTCGGTCACTTGGCCGCTTGGAACTATTTCCAGAGCGTTGAAAACCCGGCCAATGAGGAGTTCATCAAAAACTGGCACGCCTTCATCAAGGATGAAAAAAGGGTCACCAACGATCCCATGGAGGCCCACTTCATCGGCTTCAACCTCTGGGTCAAGGCCGTGGAAAAGGCCGGGACCACCGACGTTGACGCCGTCCTAAAGGCCATAGTCGGGCTCGAGACCCCTAACCTGACCGGCGGGACGGCTAAGCTCCTGCCCAACCACCATCTGACCAAACCGGTCCTCATTGGCGAAATCCAGTCCGACGGCCAGTTCCAGGTGGTCTGGGAGACGGACAAGGAGGTCGAAGGCGACGCTTGGTCGGATTACCTCCCAGAATCGGCCGATCTCATAGCCGACTGGACGGATCCGGTCAACTGCGGCAACTTCAACGACAAAACCAAGGCCTGCGGTGGGGCCGAGGCCCCGGCCGCCGCCGAGTAAACCATTGGCCCAGCCCGACCGTCGGTCGGATCTAACGGCCACAAAGCCCTTGCGACCAAGTTTCAACCGAGGGAGAAAAAAGAAAAACCAGAGCCGCTCAACTCTGGTTAATGGTTCCGTTCTGACGCGGATGGGTCAGGGGACGGGATGGACCGCCCCCTGACCCTGGGTTTAACTCGCCGCTTTTTGTCGGCACTTTTTTGAACGCCCTATTAAAAGGCCTTATTTGACAGTACTTTTGAAATAGTATGTTTGATAAGGCTTAATTGACAGCCACTTTTATAATGGCATGTTTATTTGATATCGAAGTGCAGGCTGGTGCCGTAGTCGGTGGCGTCGCAGGTTCCCGGCCCCTCGTAACCGGTTTTGTTGCGGGCGGTCACGATCCAAGCGCCGGTGGCCAGGGGCACGAAGGTTACCTTGCCTTCCTGGTCGGTGGTGTCGGTGAAAGCCTGGGCCGTGTCGGTGGTAAGGGCGGCGTAGCCGTCATAGCGGGCTTTAACCTCGGCCCCGGGCAGGGGCTTACCCTGAAAGAGCACTTGGAGGACCAATTTTTGGCCGGGTTTAATCGTGGCTGGGTGAGCCGAGGGGACGATTTCGATGGGCAGGCCCTGGGCCTTGGTGGCCACGTCCGGGCTGGTGTCGCCGCCAACCGGGACTATGCCCTTGCCGCCCTCGATGTAGAGGCCGCATTCGGTGGCCCCGGGGGTCTCGTCCTTGCGCTTCATGTTCCATTCGCCGCCGGTGGTCCGGGACCAATAAATGGGCTTAACGTCGGCGATGACCAGATAAGTGGCTTTGGCCAAGTTGTCTTTGGAGTTGAATACGTAATTGGGCTGGCCTTGGCTTAACTCAATCTTCCCGTCGGGGCCAACGGCGTAGACCTGAAAGAAAGGCAGTTCCTCGGCCGGGATGTCTTCCAATTTGGGGTAATGGTGGCCGTAGCCGATGTTGGCCTTTAGGGGCTGGCCAACGGTGGGGTTGTCGGCCGTACCCCACATGTCGTGGGCCGGGGCCGGCGTTGAAAAGGCCAGGGCGGCCAAGGCCAATACCGACAATAACATAGACGCGGATTTAAGCGTTCTCATCACTTATCCTCCGAAGGCCCCACCGGATGGGCGGGCCATAAACTAGGGCGGCCATAAGGGCCGCCAGGTTTGGGCGGCCAGTTTAGGCCGCTGAATTATAGCTTTGGGTTTGTTTCGCCGGACAAGGGCGGCCATCGGGGCCGCCTCGTTTAGGCGGCCAGTTTAGGACGCGGGGTTAACCTTGGGTTTGTTTCGCCGGAAAAGGAGCGCTATCAGGGCCAGGTTTACGATAATCGAAAGGCCCAAACCGATCTTTTCCCAGGTCGGCGACTTCGAGCCGCCCGAGGCCAAAGGCGGGGCCGGGGTTGGCGCCGGGGCCGACGCCGATTCTGGGGCGGCCGGATCGTTCAAGGCGGCCGGATCGGTCGCCACGCTCCCGGGGCTGACCGCTGGAGTGGGAAAAACCACCTCCAGCTCGCCCGAGGCCAAGTGGCCCTGGCCATCGTTGGCGCTGAATTTCCATAGGCCCGGGGCGTCGGGGATGAAGGCGAAGCCACCGTTTTTGTCGGTCACCCCGCTTTGGTAGGGGACTTGGTCGTCCCCCGGGGACATCAGTTCGACCTTGCTGTACTTCATGGTCGTTTGGTCGGAGTACAAAAACCGCAAAGACACGGTTTTGTCGGAGGCCTCCTGACGCCAAACCACCCCGTGGGCCAGGGCCGGCCGGCCAAAAGAGGCCCAGTCCGCCAATGGGGCGGCCAGCGTTAGACAAATGGCCACAGTTAAAAACGATTTAGTCATACCGCCAATACCTCAATAAGGGTTACGCCGTTAGTTATTTATTAATAATAAAGCCATTGATGTAATAATCTTTAACTAAAATAAGTTGATTAAAGGGGGGAGGGATTTTGGCAAAAAAAATAGCCAGTTCCCCTTGGGCCAAAGGGGAACTGGCCTTCGTGGCATCGCTTTTTAGGTCATGGGACTAAACTTAACGTTCGGCCTTCATGACCGTTGCCAATAGTATCCCAAAAAATGGCACCATTGTCAATACGCGTTTTTTTCGGGCCCTCACGGGCCCTTATCCCTGACCCCGGTCGGGGCGAACTCGCTTGGGAGGTTTTTCGAAATTGGCCAACGCTACCGCCAGACTTTGGATTCGCCTGAGCCTTTGGCCCCGCCTTAACCTTTGGCCCTGCCTGGGCTTGGCCGCCCTGCTCGGCTTGGTTTGCCTGGCCGGCTTGGTCGGCTTGGCCGGACAGCTGGGGGCCGACGAGAGCCAGGCCGAAGCCGGCCAGGTCGAAGTCTCTGCCGCCGAGGGTGGTTCCGGCGCCGAGGGCGTATCGCCCGCCGAGGGCGTTCCGCCCGCCGGGACCGGAGGGGGAGGCGGGGCCTTGGCGCCCGAGGTGACGGAGAGCCTGGCCAGCTCGAAGGTAAACGACCGGGACGCGGCCATTGAAGCGCTTTCGGCCGATCCCTCGGACGGGACCACCGAGATTTTGCGGGCCCTTCTGGAAGGGCGGCTCATGACCGAAAGGGCGACCAAGGGTTTGTTCATACGGGACGGGGACGGCGGCTTACTGGATCTGACGACCGGCGAGCGGCTGGCCGGGGACGGGAAGAATAATCTCAGAAAGGTGGGGATAAACAACCGCCAGCGGGAGGGCTTGGTTTCGGCCATCAACAACCGGACCCTCCTTAACCCCGACCCGTCGGTCCGGAGGCGGGCGGCGGCCGGGTTGGTGGCCTCCAAAAACGTGGACCTTGGCCTCATCTCTGGGCTTCTGGAGCGGGAAACCGATCCGGTGGTGGCCAAAGGCTACCGCAAGATCCTGGCCATGGGAACCCTCCAAAATCCCGAGGCCCCGGCCGACGAAGTCGTTGCCGCTTTGGGTTTTTTGGGCGAAAACCTTACCCCCGAGGCCCGGGAATACATGAGGAACCGGGCCGGGAGCGACGAGGCCACAATCGCCGCGGCAGCCTCGGCGGCCATGGCCAGCCAAGACAGCCAGCTGGAACACATCGCTTTCTTTGAGACGGTATTTTTTGGGCTCAGCCTGGGCTCGGTTTTGGTTTTGATAGGCATCGGTTTGGCCATCACCTTCGGGGTCATGGGGGTCATAAACATGGCCCACGGCGAGATGGTCATGCTGGGGGCCTACTCGGTCTGGGCCCTTCAGAGCCTTATGCCCGGGCAGGCGGGTCTGGCCTTAATCTTGGCCGTTCCGGTAGCCTTCGTGGCCACCGGGCTGGTGGGGGCCATCCTGGAACTCACCATTATCCGCCACCTCTACAGCCGGCCACTGGAAACCCTCTTGGCCACTTACGGGGTGAGCCTGATCTTGCAGCAGGCGGTTAAGATTTTTATTTCCTCGAACAACCGCAGCGTGGAGACCCCGGCTTTTATGAGCGGGCTTCTGTACCTTTCCGACCATCTGACGGTCACCTATAGCCGGCTCTACATAATCGGCTTTTGTTTGGTGGTTTTCCTGACGATCAATTTGGTCATGCGCCGGACTAGGCTGGGCCTCCAGGTGCGGGCCGTAACCCAGAACCGGCCCATGGCCCAGGCCATGGGCGTCAACTCCCGGCGGGTGGACACCTTTACCTTCGTTTTGGGATCCGGGGTGGCCGGTATGGCCGGGGTGGCCCTGAGCCAGTTGACCAACGTGGGCCCCAATCTGGGCCAGAGCTATATCGTCGATTCCTTTATGGTCGTGGTCTTCGGCGGCGTGGGTAACCTCTGGGGGACTTTCCTGGGCGGTTTAATCATCGGCATGGCCAATAAATTCATCGAACCCATAAACGGGGCCATAATGGCCAAGATTCTCATAATGGTCGGGATAATCCTCTTTATCCAGCGCCATCCCAGCGGCCTGTTCCCCCAAAAGGGGCGGGCCGCCGCCCTGTAAGGCCGAAAGGGGAGGGCCTAAGTGCGGATCTTCGATTTATCGACCAAAATCTTTTGCCTGCTTCTGGTATTGGCCGTAACCTTCCTGTCGCTGGGGGTCATGGCCGATCCGGGATCGGCCTTTCACGTCCAGCCTTACACGGCCCTCATCATCGGGAAATACCTCTGTTACGCCATCCTGGCCCTCTCCATCGATCTGGTCTGGGGTTACCTGGGCATACTGAGCCTGGGCCACGGGGCATTTTTCGCCCTCGGCGGCTACGCCTTCGGCATGTACCTCATGCGCCAGATAGGGGCCAAAAGCGTCTACGCCGCCTCCGATTTGCCGGACTTCATGATCTTCATCGGCTGGGACAAGCTCCCCTGGTACTGGCTGGGCAGCCACAGTTTTCTCTTTTCATGTCTTTTGGCGGTATTGGTGCCCGGCCTTCTGGGCTTGGCCTTCGGCTGGACGGCCTTTAGGTCCAGGGTCTCCGGGGTATATTTTTCCATCATCAGCCAGGCCATGACCTACGCCCTGATGCTGGCCTTCTACCTTAACAATCTGGGCTTCGGAGGCAACAACGGCTTTACCGATTTCAAGACCATTTTGGGCTTCGATCTGCGCTCCAACGGCATGGTCGGGACCCTCTTGGCCATTTCCGGACTGACGCTCCTACTCTCTTACCTTCTGTGCCGCTATCTGGCCGTCTCCCGGCTGGGTTTGGTGCTGGTGGCCATAAGGGACAACGAGCCCCGGGTGCGTTTTGCCGGCTACCGGGTGGAGACGGTAAAACTCTTCGTCTTTACCCTTTCGGCCATGATGGCCGGCCTGGCCGGGGCCCTTTACGTCCCCCAGGTGGGCATAATCAACCCCAGCCTCTTCGCCCCGGTCTTTTCGGTCGAAATGGTCGTCTGCGTGGCCCTGGGAGGGCGGGGAACCCTTTACGGGGCGGTCTTTGGGGCCATCATGGTGAACTTTTGCAAGTCCGCCCTGACCAGCGCCTACCCCATGGCTTGGCCTTTCGTCTTGGGGGCCCTTTTCGTGGCCGTGGCCGTGTTCCTCCCCCAAGGCTTGGTCGGCCTCATCTTCCCCCAAGGCGAAAGGGCCTCCAAAAGCGCGCTCTCCCGCGCCTTTGGGCCTTTGGCCCGCCTCTTCGGCCGTCCCGGCCCGGGCGGCCCGTCCGGCCCGGCCGGCGAAGAAGATGCCGACGAGACCGATTCGGACGGCCCGGGTCCGGAGCCCCCGGCCGAGGCCGGCGGCCAGTGGGGGCCCAAGGCCGTAGGTTCCAAGGTGTTTTGATCGTGTCCGCCTTAGCCCGTAAGACCAATAACGCTTCGGTGCCCAAAAATCCGGGCCTACCCGACAACTTCGCCGAGACCGTCGACCGCGAGGCCGGTCGGGGCGGGGCCGCCCCCATCCTGAGCTGGGAGACCAAGCGCGAGAGGCGGCAAAAATATATCCTCTTTCTCGAGGACGTCTCGGTGAGTTTTGACGGTTTTAAGGCTTTGGACAACTTGACCCTTTACCTTAACGAAGGCGAGCTCAGGTGCGTGATCGGGCCCAACGGGGCCGGCAAAACGACGATGATGGACGTCATAACCGGCCACACCCGTCCCGATTCCGGCGAGGCCTTCTTTGGGGAGAACCTAAACCTTCTGGACAAGGACGAGGTCTTCATCGCCCAGAGCGGTATTTGCCGCAAGTTCCAAAAGCCCTCGGTCTTCGAGTCCATCACCGCCGCCCAGAATTTGGTTTTGGCCATGAAGGCCCACAAGACCGTCTTCGGGACCCTGGCCGCCAAGCTATCGCCGGAAGATAACGACTACCTGGGCCACATCCTTTCGCTGGTCCGCCTGACCGATAAGGCCGACAAATTGGCCGGGACCCTTTCCCACGGCCAGAAACAGTGGCTGGAGATCGGCATGCTCTTGGCCCAAAAGCCCAAGATACTCCTCCTGGACGAACCGGTGGCCGGCATGACCGCCCGGGAGATCGACCGAACCACCGAGCTTCTCCTCTCCCTGGAGGGCGAACACTCGATTATTTTGGTCGAGCACGACATGGAATTCGTCCGCTCGGTGGCCCGAACCGTCACCGTCCTCCACCAGGGCACCGTCCTGGCCGAGGGCGACATCGATTTCGTCAGTTCCCACCCCGAGGTCATCGAAGCCTATCTGGGGGGCGCTTAGGCCCCGCCCGGATAGGCTCTTCGCCGGTCCCCGTCCGGACCGACGGTTTACGTCCCAGACGACTGGGGGAGAAGACATGATCGGCGTTAGCGGCCTTAGCCAGTATTACGGCCAAAGCAACATCCTCAGAAAGGTCGATCTGTCGGTACCCAAAGGCTTGTGCACTTGCCTGATGGGCCGAAACGGCGTGGGCAAGACCACCCTCCTCAAGTGCCTGATGGGGCTATTGCCCATTAAAAAAGGCCAAGTATTCTTTCGGGGCCAGGACATAACCGACCGGAGCGCCCACTGGCGGGCCAGGCACGGGTTGGGTTACGTGCCCCAGGGCCGACAAATCTTTCCCCTCTTAACCGTGGAGGAAAACCTTCTCCTGCCCCTCTCGGCCCGGCGGGACAAGCTGGGTAGCGTCCCCGAGAGCGTCTACGGTCTCTTTCCGGTCCTAAAGGAGATGCGGTCCCGTCGGGGCGGCGATCTCTCCGGCGGCCAACAGCAGCAGCTGGCCATCGCCCGGGCCATGGTGCTGGAACCGGAAGTGCTCATACTCGACGAGCCGACCGAGGGCATCCAACCCAACATAGTCGCCGAGATCATCGACTTCGTTCGGGAAATGACCGAAAAGAAAGGCCTGACCGTCCTCCAGGTTGAGCAAAAGGTTCCCATTGCCCGCAAAGTCGGGCAAAACTTCGCCATCATGGAGCGGGGTAGGGTGGTGGCCAAGGGGGCCATGGCCAGCCTGGACGCCGAGACCATCAAGAATTACCTTACCGTCTAGCCAAGTCCCCTAACTTGGCCCCCTAGCTGGGACCGGTTAGTGGGCCCGCGAGCTTGGCCCAAAGATGCCATTGACTATGCCCCAGGACACCGCCCCATATCCCAGCGGCGCCAACCCCGGCCCTTT
>JAIRNQ010000274.1 GCA_031257955.1 Deltaproteobacteria bacterium
CCCAGAGGTGGACCCTGGCGATGAGTGCCCTTGCCCCGAGGGCGGCTACCGAGCCCGAGGGCCTTGGCCCAGTGGGACAGTAACCTCCGAGGGCATGGGCGAGGCGCGAACATAACTTCCCTTAGCTCCGCCGAGGGCCAGTAAATGGCCCAAAACAGTCCCGCCGCCATGTGCTATAATGCGCATTCAAGAGCTGTCAAACGCCAAAAATGCGATCAATTCGAAGCCTTACATAACGCCTGCGGGAAAAAGCTTCCCGCGGCGGGGGTGATCCTATGCCAGAAAGACAAAGGCCACGCGGTCGGGGGCCGGAATGGTCGGCTCGGTGGATTATGGCCGCGATTTTGTTTGTCGGGCCGCTTTTGGCCGGCTGCCAAACGGTCGGCGGGCTTGGCCGGGTGGGAGAGGACGATCCGGGGGAGGTTTCCTGGGAACTTCGGGCCGACTGGGCCGAGAGGGTTCTGGCCGAGGTTACGGAAAAATACCCGGCCACGGAAACTCGTCTTTTCTTTACCGCCCGACCCAGGCTATCCAAGCTAAGGTACCACTACTGGACGGAGAAAAGTTACATAGGTTTGGCCGGTTTGGCTGTGGTTAGAAGCTTTGAGGAAGGAGGTTTGTTTGGCGGGGAATCTGGACCCTGGCAAGTGGTCTACGTTTTGGATCCCTATGGCCAGGTTGAGTTTCTGTCGGGCCGACTGGAGTGGATTGAGGTTACCCCACCCCTTTACGCCCTGGAAACGATAGACGAGACCGGTCGCTCGGCTATCAGGCTGGCCAGGCCGGTAGATCTGGACGCCCAGACAGAAGGGGAGTTAACAAAGTTCATGTCCACACCTTTTAAAGATTTAACGGAGATTTATAATAATCCTTAAAGGGTGTTGCTAATATTTAGTAGTTAAAATCTAAAATTCAATAAAATTTTGTTATTTAACTAAAATAAATATAGTCAAAGCTGGCTAGATGCTAGCTAAAAGAGGTAATGATAATGGCAGATTCAAGTTTTGACCTAAACTCCATTACCCAGGAGGAAGCCCGAAACGCCTTGGCCGACCCGGTAAAAGGTTCCCTTAGGGTCCTTAAGACCCTGGGTAAGCTTAGGGATCAATATGCGGCACAACTGGCTACCGGAGTCATAGTCCTTGAGGCCGCTAGCGAAGTTGAACAGGTGGCGGCCGAAGCTGCCCTGAAAGACTACGCCGCCGCGTTGGAGGAGGACGGTGAAGCTCCGCCCAGAGTCACCATTATCAGGCCGAGACCCGCTTTCAAGTAAGCGGGTGCCCACTGAGGGACATGCGGGGCTCTAATCCTCCAAACGTTCGGGTAAAATTTTCAAGCGTTTTCCGTAATGTTTATGGATGGTACCAATATAATATTAAGATGTATCTCTGACGGTTGGGGATTAGCTAGTAATCATTGCATTGTTCGCGATCGGTTATCGGATAGTTCTCGGGCGGTTACGGCGTTAGGTCGGGCTACGGCCCGGGCGTTCCCATTGGAAGGAAAGATTGGCCAACGGATACGAAAGAATTCCCGGGTCCTCGAAATTTGCGCCAATGGACCTGTGGGTAACGGATTGTTACTATACGCATCGAGCCAACGTTAACGGAAAGATAATTGTCCGGCAATCAGCCCGTATTCTGGATTGATTCCCTTTGATTTCCAAAGAATCCCAATAAGCCTCAAAAAACACTGGCCCTAGGTTCAAGGACGTGATTGTAGGGTTGGCTAAATAAGTTAAGTATAAACTCAATTTGATTTCCCTGTCCCGGTATGCTATTTTAATTGGATTTTAATGCTCGCCGCCGAGCTTTAGCCCCACTGGATCGACTTGGAGCGGATAGTTTCGGACCGAAAGGGCATAAATCGGGCTTGATTTGGATCGAAGTGGTCCAGTTTGGACTTAGTTAGGAGCGGATAGGTACGGAGCGGATAAGGTCTGCAAGGTTCTGCTCGGATCGGGCTGGGCCCTTGGCCTCGGGCTAATTTGGCTGTGCGGGCTGGAGGGTGCCGAAGGCGGTCCATTGGGGTCTCCCAAGAGGTCTCCCTTAAGGGCCTATCATTGTTGCCTTGCGTAGGGGCTTTACATTGGGGCCTGAAATAGGCGCCTAGCCTAGGAGCCTCACTTTGAGGCCTTTCATTGAGGCTTTCAACTGGCTGTCGGGGCTTGGCCACGGCGATTGGTTTTTTAATAATAGACGCGGTTTTTGGAGTAACAGATGAGCGCCCTTGACATCGCGATTTGCGTAATCCTGGCCTATTTCCTGATTAGGGGAATCTTTAGGGGCCTTATTAAAGAAGTCGTGGGCATCTTGGGTCTGTTCGTCGCGTTTTGGGCAGCCAACGTCTACTGGAAGGCAGGGGCCGATCAACTTACCCCGATTATAGACAGCGCCACCTATCGTGGCGTTCTGAGTTTCGTGGTCATTTACCTGATTGTTTATTTCTTGATTGGCCTCATGTCGGTTTTCGTCGATAAAATCGTCAAGATTACCATAACCCCGGTAAGTAGCGGCCTGGCCGGGGCCGGGCTGGGACTTTTCAAAGGTGCCGCCCTCTGCGTTATCGTGCTGGCCGCCTCCACCGCCTTCCTAAAACCCACCCACACATTTTATACAGACTCCTGGGCTTGGCCAAAGGCCAAGCCGCTCTGCGAGAAGGTAAAAGAATGGATGCCGGAGACGTTGCGAGGTTTGATAAACTCAAGCCCCATCCTTTCGGGTTTGTTGGATCCGCCCCCCAGGACAAGCCAACCGGCCCGTACCGCCCAAAAACCGCCGGCCACGGCTACCCCGTCCGCCCCGACCGGAAGAGGGACCCCGAGATCGGCGCCAATCGACTTTCAGAGCTTGGTTAAGATGGTTAACGACAACCCGACCCTGGTTAACCCGGCCTGGATTGAGAGGATCAAGACCCTGACCCCGGAAATGTTCAACGCCGATCTGGTTAATGCCTTTATCCGGGAAAACCCCAATCTCTTCTCGACCTTCGATCCCGGCCCTGCCCAACAGGGCACCGCCCCGGCCCAAAGCCAGCCCTCCTGGCCCACCCCGGCCAGAGAATGAGAGGCCAGTCTTTGGAGAGTAAAACCCCAAAGCCCAAGGCCGCCGCCGGCCCGCTGGGGCCAGCGGCGGAAAGGCCAAGCCGGGAAACTAAAACTCCCAAGGCCGGGGCAAAAGTCTCGGCCAAAACTTCGCCGGCCGGAACCAAAACCTCGGCTAAACTCCCCCCGGCCGGGCCCAGCCGGGACGCCCAAGCCGCCTTGGGTCGGTTGGAGGTCATGATAGACGGCCTCTTGGACCCGGTGGTGGGTTGTCCCTGGGATAGAAAACAGACAACCAAAACCATCACCGAGGATCTGTTGGAGGAAGTTTACGAACTCAGAGAGGCTTTAAACGAAGACAAAGCCGCCGATATCTTGGAAGAGGCCGGAGATTTGGCCTTTCTTTTGGCCTTTTTGGGGAGGTTAACCACCAAGGCCTTTGGCTTTGGGCTGAAAGACATTTTTGACGCCGCCACCGACAAGATGGTTACCAGACACCCCCACGTCTTCGGCGATGACCAGCCGATCAAAGACATGGAAACCTTTTGGAAGAAGTGGCACCAAATGAAACGGCAAGCCAAGCCCAAGAGCGGTGTCTTGGATTCTGTCCCCACCGGCCTTCCGGCCTTGACCCGTTGCCATCGCTTGGCCCAGAAGGCCGGTCGCTCGGGCTTTGATTTTCCTGCCGCCGAAAACGTCCGCCAGGCCATCGATTCCGAACTCAGGGAACTGGATAGGGAAATTAAGGGGGGCAAAACCGAGGATCCCGCCGAAAGGGAGCGCCAAGCCCACGAATTGGGTGACGTTTTAGCCTCGGTGGCCAACTTGGCGCGTCTTTTGGGCTTTTCGGCCGAAAAATGCCTCGATGCCCACAATCGCCGCTTCGTCAATCGCTTTCGGCACATGGAAGAGAGCCTCCGCCAAGAGGGGCTAAGACCCGAAGAGGCCGGGATGGAAAAGCTCGACCAGCTTTGGGAGCGGGCTAAAAGGGCCCTGGCCGACAAAGAATCCCCAAGCAAAGGTGCGGGGGCCAAAAGCCAAATCCCAAAGGCGCCAGAGGTTCAAAAGGTCCCAGGGGGCCCAGGGGCCCCAGGGCCCCCAAAAGTCTCAAAAGCTACGAGGGTTACAAAGGTTTCTGGGGTACCAGGGTCCCCAAAAGCCTCAAAAGCTACGAGGGCTACAAAGGTCCCAGGGACCCCAGGGTCCCCAAAAGCTCCAAAGGCTACAAGGGTTCCAAAGGTTCCAAGGGCCTCGAAAGGCCGTGAAGGCTAAGCTCTAGGGGAGAGGGGAACGGTCACAATTTCGTCAATGTTGTCGCTAACCTTTCATCAATATTTAATTAAAGAACTGAAGTTAATGTAATTTTTATCCTTTATTATGAAGTTATACTTTTTAAGTAATTTAATGTTTGAAAAATCTACAATTTTGTATGTCTAAATCGGGCTTAAATAACGTTCAAAACAATTCGGATTCATTGCGGGTTCATCTGGTTTCCTTAGGCTGCCCAAAAAATCTGGTGGATAGCGAACGCCTCATGGCCGCCACCCAGACCCTGGGATTTAGGGCCACCCTGGAACCGGAAGAGGCCGACCTTCTGGTGGTTAACACCTGCGCCTTCATCCAGGCGGCCACGGAAGAGGCCATCGCCGCCATAATGGACATGGCCGCCAGAAAAAAACCGGGCGCTAGGCTGGCCGTGGTGGGCTGCTTGGCTTCCCGTTACGGGAGCGAGCTTTCCGGGAACCTGCCCGAGGCCGATCTAATCATGGCCCCCGAGGGTTACCTGGGCTTTATCGATAAACTGGCCGCTTGGTACGACCTGGCCCACCCCAAGGCCGGGCCCCAAAGCGGACATTTGGCCGGTACCAGAGCCGGTAGCCAAGATGGGGCTTGGTCTGATACTAGAACCGGTAGCCAGGGTGGAGCTTGGGCCGGGTTCCAAAGCGGGTATTTGGCCGGCGACAAGTTTGGCGTCGTAGGCCAAGGCTTCAGTGAGGCTTTTGGTCCCGAAGCCTTTCGTGGTCCCTTTGAGACCTGGGCCAGGTATCCAGGGACGCCGCCTTGGCGCTCTTGGCTCAAGATCGCCGAGGGTTGCGATAACCGTTGTTCCTATTGTCTGATACCCTCCCTGAGGGGTCCGCTGAAACTTAGAAGCCTTGGGGAGCTCCTGGCCGAGGCCGAGAAGCTGGCCGGGGCCGGGGTTAAAGAACTGACTTTGGTGGCCCAGGACCTGACCGCCTGGTCCGACCGGGACAAGGGTTTGCCAGATTTGGCGCGGGCT
>JAIRNQ010000286.1 GCA_031257955.1 Deltaproteobacteria bacterium
TCGTGGAGGTGCTCGGCCACGGCCCAGGCTATGGCCAGCCCGTCGTAGGTGGAGGTCCCCCGGCCGACCTCGTCCAGGATTACTAGGCTGCGGTTGGTGGCCTCCTTGAGGATTCTGGCCGTCTCGCTCATTTCGACCATAAAAGTCGACTGGCCCCGGGCCAGATCGTCGGAGGCCCCGACCCGGGTGAAGACCCGATCCCTTACCGAGAGGACCGCCTTCCTGGCCGGGACGAAGGAACCCATCTGGCCGAGGATGACGATGAGGGCCGTTTGTCTGAGGACGGTGGATTTGCCGGCCATATTGGGCCCGGTGACGATGAGAAGCCTCTCGTCCGGGGAGAGGCGGGCGTCGTTTTCGACGAAGGTCTCCCCGGGGGGCAAAAAACGCTCCACCACCGGGTGGCGGCCCCCGATGACGTCGATGAGGTTGTCTTCGGTGTAGGCCGGTTTTACCCAACCCAGACTCTCGGCGCTGGCGGCCAGCGAGACGAGGGCGTCGGTCTGGGCCATGGTCCCGGCCAAGGCCTTAAGGCCGGCCACTTCCCGGGCCAAAGCCTCTTTGAGGTTGTCCAAAATCCTGGCTTCCAGCTCGCGGCGCTTTTCTCCGGCGGTCAGGATTTTTTCCTCCCAGAGTTTAAGTTCCTCGGTAACGTAACGCTCGCCGCCGGCCAGGGTTTGTTTGCGGGTCCATTCCTTGGGGACGTTGGCCAGATTTAGTTTGGTGACTTCCAGGTAGTAACCGTGAACCCGGTTGTAGCCGACCTTGAGGGCGTTTATGCCGGTTTTGCGCCTCTCCGTCGCCTCCAGCTCGGCCAGGGCCCGGCGGCCGCCGCTCTCCAGTTCCCTGAGTTCGTCCAGTTTGGGGCTAAGGCCCGGTTTTATAATAAACTCGTTGGCCCCGGGTGGTATCTCATCAATTAGCGTTGTGGTTATACGGTATAAGAGATCGCTAAGGGGATCAAGATTTTGCCCTAAATTGGCTAAAAGATCCGAAGGGCTTTGGCTTAAGAGGTCTTTCAGGCTCGGGGCGGCGGCCAGGGCCGTCCGGACGGTCAAGAGATCCCTGACCATGCCCCGACCCAGCGCCAGACGGCTCATAGACCGCTCCAAATCGCCGCCACGGCCAAGTTTTTCGGAAAGGGCGTTCCGTAGCCCCAGATCGCCCAGAAGGCTCTCCACGGCCGCGAGGCGCGCTTCTATGGCCGTTTTGTCGATTAGGGGTCTGGCCAGCCAGTCCCGGAGAAGCCTGGCCCCCATGGCCGTTTTGGTCCGATCGATTTGGGCGATCAGGGTTGCCTTGGCGTCGCCGTCCCGGGCCGGCTTAAAGAGTTCCAGGTTGCGGCTGGCCGTCTCGTCCAAGGTCATGAAGCCCCGCTCCCACAAGAGCCTGGGCTCGGAGAGATGCCTTAGGCCCTTACCGGCGTTAAGGCCCTTTAGGTAGGTCAGGGCGCCGCCGGCGGCCGAGAGAAGGCTGGGCCAGCCGGTAAAGACCTTTTCGCCCACTTCCGGCCCCAGGGCCCCCACCAGCTCCCGCCGGCCCAGATCGGGGTCGAAGCTCTCCGGGGGCAACCGATTGACCAATACCCCCAGCGACTCGGCCAGGGCGACCAAGCCGCCTTGGCCGGTATCGGCGCCGGCCGTGCCAGAGCCAGCCGTGCCAGAAATAGCGGCGCCGGGGGAGGAATGTCCGGGGTAAGGTTCGGAGAGAGAAAGGTTTTCGGGGTCGCGGCCGATGACCAGCTCGGGGGGATCGAGGAGGCTTACGGCGGTGCGGAAAGAGGCGGGATCAAAAAAACGTCCGGCCACGAAGTCGCCGGTGGCCAGATCTATGGCCGCCAGGGCGTATTCGTTCCCGGAGCGGTAAAGGGCGGCCAGGTGCCGGGCCCGGGGTTGGCCTTCCTGGCTAAAGAGGGTGGCCGGGGTGACTACCCGGGTTATTTGGCGTTTGGCCAGTCCGCCGCCCGGGCCGATTTTACCGATCTGGTCGCAAACGGCTACCTTGTGCCCCAAGGCCACCAAACGGTTTACGTAGTTGTCGCCGGTGGAAAGGGGCACGCCGCAAAGGGGCACGGGTTTGCCGTTGAGCTTTTGTCGGCTGGTCAGGGCCAAATCGAGTATCGGGGCGACCAGTTCGGCGTCCTCGAAAAATAGCTCGTAAAAGTCCCCCATCTGAAAAAACAGTATCGAATCCGGACACTGGGCTTTGGCCTCAAAGAACTGCCGGAGGGCCGGGGTCAAGGTCCCGCCCTTTTCCGCGGCGGCGGCCGCCGCGACCGGGGAAAGTTCCCAGTCATTGGGCTCTCCGATCGCCGACTCCCCCGGTACCCCCCGCCGCCGGCCCGGGCGTTTACCCGGGCCTTCTTCCGACCGCCCGTCCGCCCGTTCTTGTGGGCTTCCTTCGGGGAGGCCCAGAGGGTCTTCCGCCGGGTCCGTGGCCCGGTCCCTGGGGCCAGCGGGGGAGAGATCATTGGGAGAAAGATCTTTGGGGAATAGATCTTTAAGGTCTTTTTCGTCCTCAGTCAACTAAAAAACCCCAAAAGTTTCTCGTAAGTTGCGACGATGTGCTCCGGGATGACCCTGGTTTCGCCGATCACGGTCATGTAGTTGGTGTCCCCGTTGTACCTTGGGGTCACGTGTAGGTGGAGGTGGTCGGTTATGCCGGCCCCGGCCACTTGGCCTTGGTTTATGCCCATGTTGTAGCCGTCGGGTTTTTGGGCCCCGTCCAAGACCTCGGTGGCCCAGGCGGCCAGGTTAACCATGGCCAGCCTCTCTTCGGGCGTGGCCTCCAATAGCGTCCCCAGGTGGCGTCTGGGGGCCACCATAAGATGGGCGTTATTGTAGGGGTATCGGTTCATGATGATTAGGGCTTGCCGGTCCGAGTACAAGACCAGCCTTTCCGGAAGCGGTCCCAAGTGATCCTTTGGCAAGCAAAAGACGCAGCCTTCGGGTCTGGGGTCCTTTCCGAGAATATAGTCCATGCGCCAAGGCGCCCAGAGCGTCCCGGCCATCGAAAGCCCTCCTTATCCTACCGCCCGCCGGCCAAAAAACCCGTTAAGGGGGCGTTTTGTGGCGGGAAAACGAAAGCCCTGGGCCTTTGGCCAAATATGGCCAAAGGCCCCTCGAAGCGAATGGACGCGCGGGTGGATGACGAAAAGTAAGAACTAACCACCGAGCTCCTGTAATTCCATAAAATTATAGTATCATATACGGGCTAAATTTGTACAGAGGTTATTTTTAATTATCTGACATGGCAGAAATTATGATCTTTTGATATCCGGCTACCGAGGTAGCCCAGGGTGAGGTAAAAAATAAGAGATTTTTTTGGACCAAGAAAATAGAAGTGGATAAATTATGGGCGATAAGCTAAGATCGTGGTAGTTTTTTTGCCCAGTGCCTTACGCCGCCTACCGCCGGACGGGACGCACCGCCCGGATTTTACTATTTTTTTTACCGACGGAAGGGGCTTTTCTTGGCCGACCGGCCTAGGGAAGCGCCACGGTTCCCGCCTCGGCCTTACGGCACGGGGCCGTCAAAGGTGTGACTGTATGATTTGGACCAAAAGCTTGGAAACCGGGGTTCCCAAGATAGACGAGCAGCACAAGGAGCTTTTCAGACAGGCCGACAACCTGGTGGACAAGAACAACGCGGCCAAGGTGGACGCTACCCTAACCTTCCTCAAGGGTTACGTGGCCAAGCATTTCTCGGACGAAGAGATCCTCCACCGGGTCAGCGCTTACCCCAAGGCCGAGCTCCACAAAAAACTCCACGAGGAATTCAGCGCCGCCCTGAGGTCCCTCCTAAGCCAGTTCCAGCAAGCCACCAACAAGCAACCGGTGATACTTTCCATTAACTCGGCGGTTGTGGCATGGCTCAGGGAACACATTATGAAACATGATAAAGAGTTTGCCGTTTATTATTTGGCAAAACAGCAGGCCGGAGCTAAAAAATAGACACCAAAAAGACCCATTTACCACCGAATTCATCTGACGACCTTTCTCGTCCAACGGCCCCCCAGGGCCAGGACCCCCAAGCCCCGGCCCCCCAGGGCCAGGACCCCCTGGACCCGGCCCCCCAGGGCCAGGACCCCGTCCGTCCGGAACCGGTCCGCCTTAGGGCCCCCCTGGATCCCGCCCTCTTGGCCACTCTCAGGAGCGGCCAGGCGGTTTTAATCTCCGGGCCGCTGGTGGCGGCCAGGGACCAAGCCCACAAAAGGCTCCTGGCTCTGGCCCGGGACGGGCATAGTTGGCCCTTTGACCCAGACGGTCAAATAATCTATTATGTGGGGCCATCCCCAGCCCAACCGGGCCGAGTTATCGGCGCCGCCGGCCCGACCACCTCGGGCCGGATGGACGCCATGACCGAGCCCATGTTGGAGCGCGGGGTAAAGGCTTTGCTGGGCAAGGGCCGGCGATCGCCCACGGTCCTAAAGTCCCTCTTGGCCCATGGGGCCGTATACTTGGCCGCCGTGGGCGGGGCCGGGGCCTTATATGGAAGCCTTGTCAAAAACACCGAGGTTCTGGCTTGGCCGGAGCTGGGGCCCGAGGCCTTGGTTCGCCTGACGGTGGAAGATTTTCCGGCCACGGTGGTTTTCGACCTCAAAGGGACCGATCTTTACGAGACCGGTCCCAAGGCCTTTAAGGCCGGCACTTAAAACGCTCCCCTTGACCGTGGCCCGCCCGGACACTACAATGTCTCCCAGGCGTTTGGAACTCTCCGGTATTTATAATTTTTTACCCGGACGATTTTAGCCGCCCAAACCCCCCATTCCGGTGGCCCGGCTGGCCAAACCCAGGGAATCCAAAGGAATCCGAGAACCCAAACCAGGACCGCCAACCGGGCCCGGCCGTTGGCCGGTCGCCGGCTGGCCTTACCCAATACCTTATCCCTGGACCCGCTTTTGCCGTTTGGCCGCCCGAACGCCCCGACCCCGCGACGGGGCCTTTTTTCGCCGGCTGAACTTCTCCCCGAGGGAACCTGGCATGCGATACAACAAAAGGTTGACCAAAGCCCAGAACCAAGTGCTGGGCGAGCTGGAAAAGTTGGCCACGCAATCCGGCCTCAAGGTTTCGCTCTCCAAGCTTTCCTATGCCGGGCTTAAGCTCAAGGGTGGGGAATGCCGCTTGCGGGAAGAGCCCTGGGTGGTGATTGACAATTTTTTGCCCTTCGAGGATCAGCTGTACCAATTTCGCCAGTCCCTGTCGCGGGTGACAATCCCTCAGGCGGCCCTGGAGAAACTTTCGCCCCAGGTCAGGGCCGTCCTGGCGCCGCCCAAAGACGGGACCAAGGCCAAGGCCGCCCCGGCCCCGCCCAAAGCCGGGGCCCAGGCCGCCCCGAAGTCGGTTGCCGACGGTCCCCAGGCCGAGGAAGCCGGGGAGTTCCCCGAGGACGTGCCCCAGGCGGCGCTCGGCTAGCCTTGCGCCTAGCCGAGCGCCTAGCCGAGAGGCTAACTGAGCCGTTAGGGGAGGAGCGGGGACCGAAGGTCGGCGGGCGAAGGAATTACGTTGTCGAAAATTATGCGATATATCGTTGATGTAATGTTTTTTAGGTTAAAAAGCGTTAATTTTATATTTTACTAAGGTTACTTTATGTCACGTTTTCAAGATGGCTGGAGAGCGGCCGGTTTATTGTTACACATTACCTCACTGCCGGGGCCATTCGGGATTGGCGATTTGGGGCCCAAGGCCCACGCCATGTTAGACTTCCTCCAGAAGGCCGGGGTCCATTTTTGGCAAGTCCTTCCGGTTAACCCGACCGCCCCGGCCCTGGGGAACTCCCCCTACTCGGCCTACTCGGCCTTCGCCGGAAACGAGCTTCTGGTCAGCCCCACCCTGATGGTCGAGGAAGGGTGGATAACCAAGGCCGACGCCGACCGGGCCCGCCAGACCCAGCCGGGCCAGCCCAACCGGGATAGGGTAGATTTTGAGACGACCATTAAGCTTAAATCGGCCCTGATCGACTTGGCCTACTCCCGGGTGGGTTTTGGGCTCTTGGATCGGGAAGACTTTTCCAAGTTCGCCTGGGACAACTCGGCTTGGCTAAACGATTATTCCTTCTTCATGACGGCCAAGGCCGACTTGGGCGGGATTCCCTGGTTCGAATGGCCGGACGGCTTAAAATACCGCGACGATCACGAGCTGGGGGTACACGGTCGGAGGCTCTCGGAAGCCATCCTCCGGGTCAAATTCGGCCAGTTTTTGTTTTTCTCCCAGCTTAACCGCCTGAAGGACGGGGCCGTTCGCCGGGGCATAAAACTCATGGGGGACACGGCCTTTTACGTCAACCACGATTCCAGCGACGTTTGGGCCAACCGGCACCTCTTTAGGCTTACCCCGGACGGGCAAACCGGAAAGATGGCCGGCGTTCCGCCGGATTACTTTTCCCAGACCGGGCAGCTCTGGGGGAACCCGGTTTTCGACTGGCCGGCCAACCGGGAGAGCGGCTACGGCTGGTGGCTTAGCCGTTTGCGCCATAACCTGTCCATGTTTGACTGGATCCGGCTGGATCACTTTAGGGCTTTTTGCCGTTACTGGTCGGTCGCCGGCAAGGCCGAGACGGCCAAGAACGGGGACTGGGAAATGGGCCCCGGGGCCTCCCTCTTCGAGGCGGCCGGGGGCGGGCCCTTGAACGTGGTGGCCGAGGATCTGGGGGTGATTACCCCCGACGTGACCGAGCTGCGCCAAAAGTTCGATTTTCCCGGCATGCGGGTCCTCCATTTCGGTTTTGGACCCGACCAGCCCCTCTCGACCCATTGCCCCTACAGGATCGAGCCGGACAATCTGGTCTACGCCGCCACCCACGACAACAACACCACCCGGGGCTGGTACGAAAACGACATCGACTACAAGAGTCGCCAAAGGATCTCGGATCTGGCCGGTTACCAGGTAAACTCCTCTAACGTGGCCTGGACCCTAATTAGGCTGACCTATCTCTCGTCCGGGGCCATAAGCGTCATAACCGTCCCGGATCTGCTCAATCTTGGAAAAGACGGGCGCCTTAACGTCCCAGGGACGGTCGGCACGGGTAACTGGGCCTGGCGACTCTCCACAATGGACCAACTGACCCCGGCCCTGGCCGCCAACTTGGCCGAGCTCGGGGCCCTGGCCGGACGGGACGACCTCCGTCACCCTAACGTCTTAACCTACTAAACCCTATAAACCCTTGGTCGCCGTCAACCGGCGCCCAAGGGCGACCAATTCCCCCGGGCGGCCTCCCAAAGCCGGCGGGGCGGCAAATTGTCTGGGATGGCCTCTATGCTGACGTTTTCCAAAATCGAAAAGCGCCTCAGGCTCCTTCTGGAAGATCTCGACGGCGAGTTCTGGACCAACCTCCTGGAGCGACTCAACCCCCCGGAGAATTTTCCCAAGACGGAGACGGTACACGATCTCTGTTTTCGGGACGCCAAAGCCCTGGCCGGTTATGTCCCCGATCTTAGGGCGGTCATGCGCAATAACCTCCCCAAGGATCTGCCCGAGGAGGAAGTCGCCGCCCTGAGGGCCGTCCGGGGCCTTTTGAATTTTTCGGCCCGGATCCCGGTCCTGATACTGTATTATCCCGACTACCGGGAGAACGAGAATTTGATAAACGTCTATAACGGCTACCGCCAAACCCTGCGGGAACTGGACGATTACCTGGCCCGGGCCACAAACGGCCAATGAGGCCGCCGAAAATCCGGCGGCCCCCGCCTTAGCGGTTCCCCGGAAGCCCAGGCCCATGCCCGCCAAGCGTCAAGGGTCAAACCTCCGCGGGAACAAGTACCAAGGTGCTTGGCGCCTTGGTGCCAAACCCTTTGGGCCAAACCGTTTGGGCCAAGCCCAGCGATAGGGGCAACTAACCCAGGATTTAAAACTAACGAGAATTTATGAGCCAAATCGTCCAATTTGTAGACCGGTCGCGGGAGACCCAAGTTAGCTTTTGGGATATCTTTAAAAACGCCCGGACCGTGCTTTGGGAAAAACCCAAGCCCCTTATGCTGATCCTGGCCACGCTAACGGTATTGACTATCATCTTTGAGCAACTTGGTAACCATTTGCTGGGACCCTTTAACGACCTTATCTTTAACGCCATAAACGGCCAGTACACCGGCAAAGAGTTTCTCGACGAATTGGACAAGATGGTGGCCGAACACGGAAGCAATAGGCTGATATTTGGCAAAGCCGTGCCTTGGCTCCTAAGTCCCCTGGTTAACCTGGCCTTGGCCCGGGTGGCCCTTAACCTCTGGGACGGCTACCGGATTGGCCAAAGCGACATCCTTTTTTCGTTGGGGAAATTCCCTCCAGCCCTTTACGTGACCGTGCTTTGCGCCATTTTGGGCCTCTTCGTTTTCGCGCTTTTTTTCGTGGCCGGTCTCCCCATGATCATAATCCACACCCTGGCCTTTGGCGGGGGCTTGCCCGGGCCGTTGTTTTTGATTTTTTCCACTTTCGGCTTCGTGGCCACCCTGTTTTTGATCGCCAAATACGTCTGGCCCATTCTCAGAAGGTTTTTTTTCTTGCAGTTCATGGCCTTTTTCGCCATCGGCGAGGGTCAGACCGGCGATTGGACCCACGGCCTTTTCGCCCTTTTCCGCAAGCTTAAGGCTTTCCCAAGGCAGCTAAATCAGGCCGTAATCACCGCTCTGGTCGTGTTGATGGGCCTCAATTTGATCCTTTTTGTCTTAGCGGCCATATTGTCCGCCAT
Source organism: Deltaproteobacteria bacterium (assembly GCA_031257955.1). Lineage (GTDB taxonomy): Bacteria > Desulfobacterota > Desulfarculia > Adiutricales > Adiutricaceae > JAIRNQ01. The sequence continues at coordinate 8,679 of JAIRNQ010000286.1, forward strand.
CGGGCTCCCATACCCCGCGGTTCAATTGGCTTCCCAGTTTGTCAATCTATTCATCGTCTCATGGTTTATGGTCGCTTTGGCGGGTTTTTACCGTCTTTGCCTGGCCCCGGTAGATGACTCGCCCGAGGCCTCGTCATAACCGGTACCGGTCGACCGAAGCCCCCCAACCACAAACCTACCGACAACCTACCCATAAAGGAAAGCTCAAAGGGAGACTTAAATGTCGATTTTGATTGCCGGGGACATTCTCGGGGCGGTAGGGGCCGCCGCCCCCCAATCACAAACCTACCGATAACCTACCCACAAAGGAAAGCTCAAAGGGAGACTTAAATGTCGATTTTGATTGCCGGGGACATTCACGGCGCGGTAGGGGCCGCCGCCTTTCTAGCCAAACTGGCCGTGGAAAGAAAGCCCTCTTTGATTTTGCTCTTGGGGGATCTGCTCTATCACGGTCCCAGAAACCAACTGCCCGGGACCTACGACGCCCCCGAGACGGCCAGGATCCTCTCCGAGTTGCCTTGGCCGGTGGCCTCCCTTAGGGGCAACTGCGACGCGGAAGTCGATCAACTCCTGTTGCCCTGGGCCTTTGCCGAAAACACCTACCTCGATTTCGAGGGAGTCATATTCATGGCCATCCACGGCCACCAGCTGCCGGCCAACGGCGGCTCGATGAGCTTGCCGGATACGCTCAACCTCATCAACGCCCATACCCACGTGCCCCAGGCCGATAAAATCCGAGGCGTCAACCGCTGGAACCCGGGTAGCCTCGGCATCCCCAAAGGCGGCTACCCCCCGTCCTACGGCTGGTTCGACCAAGGCCTCTTCGAGGTGGTTTCCACCGAAGGGAACGTAATCATGAGCTGCCCCCTCTTGGCCGCCGCCTAAACCGGCGGCCAAGAGGGGCCGCGGCCTTCTGGCCCCCAGCCCCCAGAAACTTGTCCCCCAAAAAAAAGCCCCTCTCGGGAGGGGCTTTTTTTTGGGGGTAATTAAAACTTACGGATGGGCGAGGGCTTGAAGGGTGTCTGTCACTTGACCAGACGCAGATCGGGCCGGCTGACCACAAAACCGTCGCCCGATTTCTTGTTTTTAAGCTCCTCCATGTAATCCTTGATTTTGTTGTTGAACTGGGCGTTCTTAATCCGGTAGCCGTTAATGATAAAGTAAATTATGACCGCCTCCTCCCACTCGGTGGTGGGCTCAAAGCGATCCATGCGCTTGCGGTACTTGGGTATCAGCGATATCAAGGTGTCTTCGTCCAAGGCCAACAGGTTTTTGGCTATCTGGCTTAACGTTTCTTCGACCATGACAATTTTCCGCCGGCCCACCGACCGCGCCCGACCGCCTCTGGCGGTCCGGCTGCGCCGTGAGCCCGTAAAAGTTATTGGCTAACCATATCCCCAGGAGTCCGTCCCGAGACGCCGCCCCGGGTCGCCGGCTTTCCGAGAAAGGCACCGCCGCGCTGAAGGTTTGGGCCTAAAAGGGCAAAGTTCCTCCCAATACCAAGGCTGGCATTATAACCTGGCGACAATGGTTGCTTAAATTCTAGTCCTTCCCCGTATCCCTGTCAAGGCTGGCCAAAATCTTCCGCAGCTTGGCCCCATTGCCGGTCAGTGGGCCCCAGTCCGCCGGCCGTCCAGCCGGCGGGTAAGCGTTCACGGGACGATCTTGGCCAACCTCCAAGCCTCGGCCATTAGGAGCGACATTTCCTAGGGGATTGTGGTCCGTAACCGAACTTGATGTAGGAGGCGAAAGATACCTTGCGGGACGATGGGTTCCCAGCCAGCGACAGTCTCCATCCTGGCCTTACTTCGGGCCAAAAACCGCCTTAACTTCGGTGCCATGGCCATAAATTGCCATCCCCAGGTAAATAATCTCTTTGGCCTCGCTCTCGATAACTTGGTGATATTTCCTT
>JAIRNQ010000292.1 GCA_031257955.1 Deltaproteobacteria bacterium
ACCGCACTTAATTACTGAGAGTGTCCCCCGGTTGGGAAGTCTTTCCAAAGAGCGAAGATACAGGCTGACACCTTGGCGGGCGGGCTAGGTACAGCCGCGGGTTACGCGGAACTCGGCGCGCGGCAAGAGATACAGTGGCCAATAGGGAGAGTTAGCGTTATGAGTGATTTCTGGCCGTGAACGGTTACATCTAATGGCCTTAGATATTTGTGGACAAAAATTTTGAATATATTTTTTTAAATAAACTATTAACTGGACTGTGTAGACGATTAAAGCGATAAATGAGTTATAATTACCCGTTTCTGGCTCTCGTGGGCCAAGAGAAAATGAAAATAGCCTTAATTTTAGCCGTAATCAATCCGGCCTTGGGAGGGGTTTTAATACGGGGCGAGAAAGGGACGGCCAAGTCCACGGCCGTGAGGGCCCTGGCCGAGCTGCTGCCTGGGCAGAAGATAATTGAGGGCTGTAAGTTTGGCTGCGATCCGCTGGAGAGGGAGAAGTGGTGCGATGAATGTCGGGAAAAATACGAGGCGACTGAGCCGGTGGAGGTGACCCGGCGTAGGCCATTGGTTGAGCTTCCCATAGGGGCCACCGAGGATAGGCTTTTGGGCAGTTTAAATTTGGAACGGGCCATGGTCAAGGGCGAGAGCGTCTTTGAACCGGGGCTTTTGGCCGCCGCCAATAGGGGCCTTTTATACGTGGACGAAGTGAACCTCTTGGATGATTTTTTGGTGGACGTTATATTGGACGCCGCCGCCATGGGGCAGAATTTTGTGGAACGAGAAGGCATGTCGGTTACGCATCCGGCCCTCTTTACTTTGGTTGGCACGATGAATCCGGAGGAAGGCGAGCTTAGGCCACAGTTATTGGATCGTTTTGGCCTATGCGTTGAAGTTAAGGGTTTGCTTAACCCCGATCAAAGGATAGAAGTGATTAATCAAAGGCTCCAATTTGAAAAAGATCCTAAAGGCTTCGTTGAGAAGTGGGCGGCAGAAGAAAAGAGGCTGGGGTTACGGATTGAGAAAGCTTCGGGTAGGCTGGATAGCGTGGAAGTGGACGACTCGGCTTTGGGGAGGGCGGTGGATATCTGCTTGAAGCTTGGCGTGGACGGCCACCGGGGCGATCTGACGGTAATCAAGACGGCCCTGACCCTTTCGGCCTGGGAAGGTAAGCCCATAGACGAAGAGACCATAATCGCGGCGGCCGAGTTGGCCCTTCCTCACCGGATGAGAAGAAAACCCTTCCAGGACGTTGATTTTAACGTAAGGGAAAGGCTGTTGGTGGCCTCGGAGTAAGCCTAAGGCCGTTATGGACGAAGGCCAATATGGTCGAAGAGATTGAACGATAAAGCTCGCCTTTGGCGAGCTTTATCGTTAGCTGAGGTTCCCCAGTTCTTGGTTGGCCACGTTCTGCCAGAGGGGGTCGGGCAGGGTGGCGATTATTTGGAGAACCGACCGATATTGGTCCTGAAGGCCCATGCGTTTATAGGCCCCGGCAATGGTGTAGAGCGATTCCCCGCTTACTTCTGGGGGACGGTTGACCAGGGCCAGATCGAAGTTTCTTTGGGCATCCTGGGAGCGTCCCAGCTCCTGGTAGACCTGGGCCACCTGAAGGTACTTGTCGAAGCGATCGCTTAGGTCCCCTTCGCCGTTTGGGGTCCGGCTTAAAAATTCCTCCATGGCCCCGGCCCAGTCTTCCACCCTTCCTTCCTCAAGATACAATCCCAGAAGCAGATCCTGAACCGGCTTGGCGTTGTCCAGGCCCTCGTCGGCCACTATGCCCCGTTCGAGGGTGGCCAGGGCTTGGCCGTTGCGTCCGGCGGCCATCTCCACCCGAGTTTGGTCGAGGAAAGTCTCGCCGAACTGAGGGTTGGCCGTGAACTTGGAGCGGTAGATGTCGTAGAGGTTACCCACGTCGTCGACCCGGCCCATGATTTTGGCCAAGGCCACTTGGTCGAGAAGTACCTGGGCCTCTTGGGGGCTGTCGGGATAGTCCCGTCGATAGCTGGCCAGGTCCTCATAGGCTTGCTGGGGGAGGCCCAGGCTGGTTTCGATGGAAGCCAGTTCCAGAATGACCTCCGGCCGATCTTGGCGCTGGGGGTAGTCGTCGATGAAGCGGTGGTAGTGGCCGATACCCTGTTGGTTCTGGCCTTCCCGGATCTCCATGCGGGCGGTGAGAAGGGTTAGCTCGGGTATCCTTTCGTCGTTGGGGTATACTTCCAAAAATTCATTCCAAGCTTCCAAGCCTTCCCGGTTGCGGCCAATGGCGAAGAGGTCTTTGGCTTTCTCGAGAAGCAGGTCCGGTTGCCGAGGATCGTCTGGGAATGTTTGCTCGAAGCGGTCGAGAATATCGAAGGCCATATCCTGGGCGTTAAGGTTTACCAAATCGTGGTATTGGGTTACGTAGGCATCCCTGACCAATGGGTCATTGGGGTAAAGGCTTTCAAATTCGGCCATAACGGCCACGGCTTCCTCGGGCCGGTCGATGGCGATGAAATCTTTATACTCCATGGGGTAGGATTCTTTAGTCAGGGGATCGCCGGGATATTTGGTCCGTAGTTCAACCAGGGTGGCGGCGGCCTCGTCGGGCCGGTTGGAATCCATAAGTCGGCGGTAGGCGCTAAGGTAAGTGGCCGGGGTCTCCGGGTCCTGTGGGTACTCGGTTTGGAAGTACCTTAGGGTGTCCAGGCCGGGCTGGGTCAGGCCCAGGTTAAACTGTTCGGTGGCCCGATCGAGAATCATCTTGCGGGAACGGGGATCCTCCGGATAGAGCTGCCGGAATAGTTCTTCGTAACGGTAGGCGTCCGGCAGCCGATCGAGAGATCTGGCGTCGGCTATGGTGTCCACTATGGTTTGGGGCACCCTGGGGTCAGTGGGGAAGGCCATCCTAAAGTTGGAGAGCCGGTCCCAACTTTTTTCGTAACGTCGAAGCCGGCGGTCCATCTTGGATTGGGTCAGCATGTACTCGGGGCTAAGCTCGTCGTCGGGGTACTGGTCGCGGTAAGTGTCCATCAGGACCGAGGCTTGGTCATAGCGTTCTTTGTTTACCAGTATGTATATGGCGTCGGATAGGGCGGCTTGGCTTACCGGGGTCAGGGTAAGGACGGCCGGATCGTTTCTGAAGGTTAAGAGATCGGAGACGTTGCCGTCGGAGCTTTGGTTGGCCAAGAGCTTTTCGACTTTGGCCAATTCGGAATTTACGTAATCCTCGGAATCGGGAAACTCTTCCAGGGTGCTTTTCAGCTGCCTAAAGGCGTCCATGGGCTTGCCGGTTTTGAGGGCCGCCTCTACTAGGGCCTGTTGGTCGGCCAGGCGTTTTTCCGGGGATTGGTTTTCGATAAATTTCCAGACCTCCAGGGCTCGGTCGTTTTGACCCATATTTTCGTAGGATTGGGCCAAGAGCCTCTTAAAGCGTAATAGATCCGGGCCTTCAAGGTAGGTCTCGTTGGCTTCGTTTAATTTATCCACCTGTTCGAATTGGCCCAAATCGAAGCGTTCCTGAGCTTCGTTCAATACCACCCGGCTGAGGATGGGTCTGGCTTCCTCGAAGAGAACGCCTTTGGGATACTTGGATACCAGCTCGGTCAGCCATTTTATAGCCTCGAAGTTTTCTCCGTCGGCCGCCTGGGCTTGGCCGATTTTAAGGTAAGCCAGCTGGAGGAGGGGAGATTCGGAGGCTTGGGAGATGATGTCGTCATACATTTTTACCGTGGCTTGGCGTGCGCCCCATTCCAAGGCGTCAAATACCCGCTCGGGCGAAAAGAAGGCCCGCAGGGCACCCATATCGGCCAGACGGATTTGGCTGACCAAACCCCCGTCCCGGTCAGGGTAGCGTTCCCTGGCTACGTTAAAGAAACTGATGGCGTCGTTTTGGTTGTTCATCATCTGATAGGCGTTGCCGATCCTGGCCAGCATGACATCGGCCTTGGGGTGGTTGGGCATCAAGTTCAAGGCGTGCTCAAGGAAGAGCACGGTAAGATCGGGCCGGTTCAGATAGGAATAACTGTCGCCCAAGGCGTAGAGCATGTCCGGATAGAGCTGGTAAATATTGGGATCGAGGTTTAAGGCCATCCTAAATTTTTCGCAGGCCTGGCTGTAAAGGGTGTCCATATAGTCGGCCATGGCCTCCCGGACCAGGGCCAGTCGGCCAAAGGCCGAGGCCGTGCCCTTCTCCAACAGGGGCACCAAGGTCTTGCGGACGTCGTCGGTGAGGCCCATGGCCAGCTGCATATCGGCGGCCTTAAGGATGGATAGGGCCGTGTAGTTAGTGTCGGGGTAGTTTTCGGCGGCCAGTTTATAAAAGCCGGCGGCCTCGTTGGTGAAGTCCATGAGGCGGTTGGCCTCGCCGATCATGAAAGAGGCTCTGGGGGCGGTGAAGCTGTCGGGGAAGGCCTCGATGGCCAAGCGCCAGGCGTCGGTGGCGTTTACGAAGTTGTCGGGTAGACCCTTGGCGAAATAGGCGTCCCCAATTAAAAACCAGGCGGGATCGGCGTAGTGGTGGTTGGGATATTCATCCTTAAAGCGAATTAGTTTTTGAAGACCCGAATCGATATTGCCGTTGGTGAGATCCCTCATAGCCGACTGAACCAGCTGATCCTCCGGGCCCTGGTCGGGCGTCCCGACCATAAACAGAGAGAGGCCCCGGATCACTTCCTGAAATGTCGGTGGATGAAGCTGTAAGTCTTCCTCTGGCGTGAGGATGGGCCGACCGGTTTCGTCCGTGATCGGGGTAGCTCCGTCCTGCTGCAAGTTTTTAAAATCTACCACGCAGGAGTAGGTGTCACGGCTCAAAAAATGCCTGACCTCGAATTTGTTGGTGTTAAGGGTCACCCGGGCCACCAGCCTGTCGCCGTCCCGGTCTATGGAGACGCTTTTCACCAAAGCGTCGGTTGGCCCAGCCGTCTGACCGCCTGAATCCATGGGCCCAAAGTCCAAAAGAAAGGTGTCCACGTCGTCACGGCGCAAAATAACGTCTTGGATGTGGTCGTCGAAGGTAAAGACCAACCGGGAGTATTCGTCCATGGTCCCGAGGGAGACGGTTTGGAGCGTATCGGCGGAAAGGGGGGCGGGCGGCCATGGGGACAAAAGTAAAGCCAGCAAAAGCGGAAGCCAAAAAATGGCCCGAAAGGGCCTGGGGAAGCGAAAACCCTTAAATAAAACGGATAAGGATGTTGCCGAACTGGCGCCCATAAAACAATCCCAAAGTAAAGCGACTAAAAGCCCACCGGGTCAACTACTCAGACCGAACGACCTCTCAAGTCGGTCTCAAAAATAGACCTCCCAAGTCGGCCACTTTGGTCGGCTAGGCGGGAACGCCCAACCATTGAGCCGGCTTCGTTTCGACCGGGCCCGTAAGGCCGGACGAGTGGGGCCGGACGGCGAGCAAAGGTTCCCCTTTATTTATCGGCATATTGCCGGAAAAGTGAAGGGCTATCCGAACAAAAGCCGGCCAGTTTGGTCGGTGGAAAAACTCCTCAAAGGTTACAAGGTTATCCTGTGGTTTGGTTGCCCCGGGTTGTCGTTCTAGGACCAAGGGCCCAGGGCCAAAGGACGGGTACAGTGACCCGCTGACTTAACATGCAACGTGAATGCCAAAAAATAGCTTATCTTGATTATTTTTACTAAATTTGCGACAGCAAGTTATTGGCTTTGGCTAAGGTGAAGACTTTGATTAAGGTAAAGCGATATATGAAATACGCTAAATTATGAGTTATGATAGCGACTCAAAAAAGAATAATTTGGCTCTATTAAAGCCCAAAACCACAAAGAAGGATAACTTTTTTGGGTTACGGTTCTGGGTCAGGGCCTGGCCAGAATGGTAGGGCGCCGGTGGGGTGTCAGTGGGGTGCCGCTAGGGGGGCAGTTGGGGCGCCGGAAAGTCAGTCGAAGCCCTTTTTTTTGAGCTTTTCCAGAAAGGTAGTCCGGTTCAGGCCCAGGGCCTTGGCGGCGTGGTTTTTCACCCCTTTGTTGGCGGCCAGGGCCGCCTTGATCAAGCGGTCCTCGAAGCGGTTTATGATCGAACTTAGGTCAACGCCCGACTCGGGAAAGTCCAGTATGGGATCGACTAGGCCGGCCAGCTCGGGATCCAGATCGACCTGGATTAATTCCCCGGTCTCGGTCTCGGGGGAGGAGCGGGGGCTTTGGGTCTTGGGATGATTCGAGTTTAGGGTTGACGCCAGTTTGGAAAAGTCCGGTCCGCCGGGAGAAGCGAAGAGTCCGCTAGGATCGTCCAGATGGGGCAGGCCCTGTTGCGGGAAAGGCTGTGAACCTGGCTGGGAACCTGACAGGGGATCTGACTGGGGAGCTGGCCGTGAATCTGGCTGTGTGCCCTCGTAAGCTTGGCCTCCCAGGGTCTCCGGTTCCGGCGCCGCGGCCGAAGGGAGGGGGGCAGGGGAGAACTTGGGCGAGGGGGCTTTGGCGCCGACCTCGAGGAGGAGGCGATCCGGGAGATCATTTTTGGTAAGTATCGGGCCCTCGGCCAGGATAACCATGCGTTCCATGAGATTTTCCAGCTCGCGGACGTTACCCGGCCAGCGGTAGGCGGAGAGGATGGAACGGGCCTCCTCGGTCATACCGGTGACCTTGGAGCCTCTGGTATCCATTAAGCGAGTTAAGAAGTAATCGATTAAAAGAGGCACATCGCCGGAACGTTCCCTTAGCGGGGGGATGGTCAGGGGAATGACGTTTAGCCGGTAATAGAGATCCTCGCGAAAGCGCCCGTCCCGGACGGCCCGGGTAAGATCGACGTGGGTGGCGGTAATGACTCGTATGTCCACCGCTATGGTCTTATCGCCCCCGACCCTCTCAAATTCGTGTTCCTGGATGACCCGAAGGAGCTTAACCTGGAGCTTGGGGCTCATATCGCCGATTTCGTCCAGAAAAATGGTCCCGCCGTCGGCCATCTCAAAACGGCCAACCCGGTCCCGGATGGCGTTGGTGAAGGCACCTTTTTCGTGGCCGAAGAGCTCCGTTTCCAAAAGCTCTTCGGGGATGGCCCCGCAGTTAACCGGGATCATGGGCCGGGATCTTCTTGGCGAGGCGTGGTGAATGGCCCGGGCGATAAGTTCTTTTCCGGTGCCGCTCTCG
>JAIRNQ010000348.1 GCA_031257955.1 Deltaproteobacteria bacterium
ATTGAGTTCGAAAACGTCAGTTTCGGCTATATCCCGGGGCAAAAAACCATCAACGGGTTAAACTTAACTTTCCGGACCGGGGCCACGACCGCCCTGGTCGGACCCTCCGGGGGCGGCAAGACGACCATTACCGGGCTCATGGCCAGATTCTGGGATCCGGACTCGGGACGGATCCTCATAGGCGGCACTGACATCAGGGAGATGGAAAACGAAAAACTAAACTCGCTCTTCAGTTTCGTCTTTCAAGACGTCTACCTCTTTCAGGACACGATATTGGAAAACATCAAAGTGGGCGACAAATCGGCAACCGACGAGAAAGCCATGGAAGCGGCCAAGCTGGCCCGCTGCCATGAATTCATCGAGGCCATGGAAAACGGTTACCAGACCCGGGTCGGCGAAGGCGGGGCCACCCTCTCGGGCGGGGAGAGGCAAAGGATCTCCATAGCCAGGGCCATTTTGAAGAACGCGCCCATAGTCGTGCTGGACGAAGCCACCGCCTCGATGGACCCGGAAAACGAGAGAAACATCCAACTGGCCATCTCCTCGTTGGTTAAGGGCAAAACGCTGATAGTCATAGCCCATAGGCTCAAAACCGTGGTCGGTGCCGATCTGATCGCCGTAATTGAGCGGGGCCGGATCGAGGAAGCCGGCACCCACGAAAGCCTTCTGGGGATAGACGGTGTCTACCGCTCGCTATGGCGGGAGCAGGAAAAAACCGGGGGCTGGAAGTTGGCCAAAAAATAGGCCTGAGGGCCCCCTTGCCGCTCCCAGCTCTGGCCGTTCCGGGCCTTGGGGGAGGCAACCAAGGGGGGCCAAGTAGGGCTTAACGACCGATTGAATCGGGAGGCCAAGGGTAGGACCGGGTGAGCCGGAGACCCCACCGGGCCAGCCGGGACCTCGGGTATCGGCGGGTGAGGGATTGATTGCCAAACTGTCGGCAATGTGTCATACTCAACCTAAGCGCTGGCCTTAGACGGTTACTGGGACCCCTTAAAGTGGTCGGCTTTGGTCCCAGGCGCGAATCGGTAGACCGAAAGGCTTCGTCCTCCACCAACACCTTGGCCGCCTGGCCCCACTGGCATACTATATGACCACCGATTCCGACAACTGTCTGCCTCCGGCCCCCAAAGGCCGCTTGTTCGTCTGGCCAAACGTGTGCCCGGAAGGCTTGCGGCCCCCTCTACCCTGCCACTACCTGACCTGGCCGTCCTGGGAATGTTTTAGGCTCAATGATTTGGGGCTTTCGCCGGCCACGGAATCCATTATCCCCATCGAGCTTGAGGATCCGCCGGCTTTCAGCGCCTCATTGCGGAGCCTGTTGGATTCCGCCGGCTACGCCGCGGTCAACTATACCCTGGCCGGCTTGTCCGGTACCCTTCCGGTATCGCCCTTGGCCGGCGAGGAAAGCCCCAGGGCCCTGGCCAGGGCCATCAGGGGCGACCCGATCGACCCTTACGCCCACGTCCCCAACCGCCACAACCTGGGGACGAATCCGGCCTATTTAATTTTGACCCTCTGGGCCTGCTCCCGGCACTTGTCCAGGCAAGCCGACGAGATCGTCCGTAATGCCCTTAACCGGCGCCAAGCCCTCCTGGATGCCTTATCCGGGCAAGCTGGCCAAGCCGGGGCCTTGGAACGGGAAGACAACCGACCGCCGGAACCTACGGTCTTGCGGGCCCTTTTTTCCTGCTGGCTGACGCTGGCCGCCCCAATACTGGGCCCGGACGATGGACTCTGGACTCCCCTGGAAGACAGCCGGGAGGAAGCGACCAGGGCCCTGGCCAAGCACAGGTCGATCAAGGCCAAAATTTGGCCTGACGTAAATTCTTTGGACTAAAGGCTCTTAAACTTAATTTAGTTTTTGGGGATAAACGCCATGCCATCGTTTTCATGGAAAGATGGCCGTGAAAGCGGCCAAGGTGGGGACAACCGTCCATTCGATCGCTTCGAGGGAAACGGGGCCCGACCGGCCACCGGGCTGGTGTTGGCCTTGGACACGGGCGGCACCAACACGGACGCGGTACTATACGATCCTTCCAGCGGGGCCGTACTGGCCGAGGCCAAAGACTCCACCACCCACCACGATCTGGCCATCGGCATAGTCGGGGCCCTGACCGCCCTTTCCAAGAAAGTTAAATTTGAGGACCTCCGCGACCGGATCCGCTCGGTTAACCTTTCGACCACGCTGGCCACCAACGCCATAGCCGAAGGCTACGGCCATCGGGTCGGGCTGGTAATGGTCGGTCTGGATAGCGGACAAGAGTTGGTCCGAAATCTTTTGGCCAAGCTCCCGGCGGTCACCCCCATCTTCGTTTCCGGGGGCCACGATTATTACGGACGGGAAGAGACGCCCCTTGACGGGGACGAACTGGCCAGGGAAGTAAAAAAGGCCGCCCCGGTCGTCTCGGCCTGGGCCATTTCCTCGTTTTTCAGCGTAAAAAATCCAGCCCACGAACTTCGGGCCCAGGAAATAATTAAATCCTTAAGCGATAAGCCGGTCACCTTGGGCCGACACCTGACCGGGGAACTCGGGGCCATGCGCCGGGCGGCCACCGCCGCCTTGAACGCCGGGCTGGTCATAATCGTCAACCGCCTTCTGGACGCCGTGGCCGACGGTCTGGCCCGACTGGACATCTCCGCCCCCATTATGGTCGTTAAGGGCGACGGCGGGCTAGTCGGTGAGCGCTGGGCCAGGACCAGGCCCATAGAAACGGTGGTATCCGGGCCGGCGGCCGGCCTGGTTGGGGCCATGCGCCTGGCCAGGGGTTTTCTGGAGCCCAACCAGAAAGATCTATGGGTACTGGACGTCGGCGGCACCACCTCGGATCTGGCCTACCTCCAAGACGGCCTGCCGGCGGTCAGTCAAGACGGGGCCATGGTCGGGCAATGGCACACCATGGTCCAGGCCGTGGACATCTTCACCCGGGGCTTGGGCGGCGACAGTTTGGTTGACGTGGCCCCCACCGGGGAAATTCTTATCGGGCCCCGCAGGGTTCTCCCTCTGTGCCGTCTGGAAGAACTCCACCCCGGCTCGGTCACCGTCTCTGGCATCGGTACCTCCCCAAACCGGGAACCCAACCTGACCTTTCTCATCCCCAACCTCCCGCCGGGCCCAGAGATGGGCGAGGACGAGACCGACATCCTGGCCATCCTCTCCCAGAGGGAAGGCCGCCCGCTGAAGCTCTCCGAATACCAGACCCGCTGCCTGGCCCTCGGTCGCCTCTTCCCGGGCCTTCGAGTGCTGACCCACCCGGCCATTCTAGCCTCCTCGGTAACCCCCACCGACTGCATGAACGTCTTGGGCCTTTTCAACTGCGGTTCCCTGGAGGCCTCTTATCTGGGAACCGGCATTCTGGCGGCCAAGGCCGGCCTGGGGGTGGAAGAGTTTTGCCGAAAGGTACTGGACCGAGCCGGGGAAATCCTGGCCAGCGACATCCTGGCCATGGCCCTAAACAAGGAAGGCCTTAAATACTCCCTTGACGATTTTGCCAAAAATAAAGTTTTGGGCCGGATGGTTTCGGGCGAAAAGGGAAAACTCATCGAGCTCCGCTCTAGCCTAAAAGACACGGTCATTCTGCTGGGAGCGCCGGCCCAGGTCATGGCCCCTTACGTGGCCAAGCACACCGGGGCCACGGTCGTGGCCCCTCCCGGCTGCCAAGTGGCCAGCGCCGTCGGGGCGGCCGCCTCGACCGTTTCGCTGATCCGCAAGGTGGACGTAGTTTCCTTGCCCGACTTTAGCGGCTTTAGGGCCTTCCTCCCCGACAAGATGATGGACGCCAACAAACTGGAACGGATCGTGAACTTGGCCGCCATCCATATGGAAAAGCACATGAAAGAACTGGCGGCCATGGCCGGCCTGTCGGGCCAAGCCCGCGTCTCCATGGAGCGCCAGGACCGCGACGCCCGACTAAACGACGGCACCCGCATGATCATGGGCTCTACCCTGACCTTCAGGGTAAACGAGGCCGCGACCGGCCAGGAATCTTTTGAGGGCGCCGTTTCCGTGGCCTAAACCCAAAGCCCCAGCCGGGAGGCTTTCGCGGGACCCTTTGGCGGAAAACTTTCGCCGGAATCTTTTGTTCGCCCCCAAAAGAGCCTTGACTCCCCCCCATAAAAAAACCCCCAGGGACAATCCTTGGGGGTTATTCGTTTTTTGGGGCCCGACCGCCGGCGGGGTTAAAACCATGGGGCTGGAGTGGCTTCAGTCCACCCAGGCCTCAATGGCCTTACGAATCTCGGCGGCCCGCTCGTGACGATCCTGGGCGGCCTCTAGATCGGCCATGCGGTAAAGGTTCTTGACATTGGCCAAGATCCGATTTGGCTCTCGGTCCATGAGTTCCCACAACGCGGCCCTGGCCGTGTCCGGGTCGGTCGTTATGTTGTCGTCAAAGACCTGGAGCAAGTTAGCCTCGACCGAGCCGCTCTCATCCTTGCCCATAAACCTTGTCTCTTGACTGCCGGTAAGGAGCCCGAGAGTCCTCTCGAATTCGGGGTTTTCGCGCGCCTCCGCCACCTTATGGGGCGGCCTTTTCGGTTTGTGAAAAACGTTGCGCCCGTGGCCGCCCCTTATCGCCTCGGGGGCCCGGCCGTAGATGACCCCTTCCCTCTCCTCGAAATCCAGACCGGGCACGAAAGGCAAAAGCTCGCCCGGGGAAGTGAGAAGAACGCCGCCCGGGGCCAGCATGGAGGCCATCTCCCGGGCCAAGAGTTTAACTTTCTGCTCGGGGCAGTCAAAAGTGCGGGCCCGGCAAAAAATGAAATCGTAAAAGCCCAGCCGGTCGATTTTGGCGGCGCCCTCGGTGTCGGCCGGGTTATACTTAAAAAAATTCACGGCCGGTCCCAAGTTGGTATTGAAATGCCAGCCGGCCGCCCTCAGGGTAAACCAACGGTTGGCTACTTCGGGAGTCAGCCAGCCCAAATCCGTTTTAGTGAAGTTGGCCTCCCTGGCCTTCTTTAGGGTAACCTCGCTAATGTCGCAGGCATCGATTAAAAAACGCCAGTCCAGGAAGCTTAAACGGTGGAGTCGCATAAAAAGGCTTAGCGAATACGGCTCAAAGCCATACCAGCAGCCGACAGACAAAAACCTAATCTCGCGGACGGAGGCCAGGGTCGATTTCTCTAGCATTAGCTCGCCCATAACCTCGTATTGGTGCTGATGGCGAAAAAACCCATCCTCGCGGCCGGCATCGACCAGATCCCAAAGCGCGTCCCATTCCTTGGGCGACTTCCTTAAAGTCACCAAATATTCGGCCGAAGAGACCCTAAGCGTTTTTCGCCTTTCCCTGGCCGCCCGCAGAATCCTCTTCCGCCCCGCCTGGCTCCCGCCTCGCCAATAAAAGACCTCGGCTTGGCGCAATAGCTCCCCCTCGTTGTCGTCCCAAGGGCTCTTCCCGTCCAGCTCAGCCTCCTCCGGCGCCGGGGCCTCAGACGGGGCTGGGGACTCGGCCTTGGTCCCCTTGGCCTTCCGGGGCTTGGCTGGGTGCTTGGCCTTGGTTTCCTTGGCCTTCCGGGGCTCGGCCTTGGGTTCTTCGGCCATCAGCGACTCTCGAGGTTCCTTGGAAACGGTCGCGGTTTGGCTAACTCCCCGCGCCGCCAGGCCAGCGACGGCCAGGGCCTCGGCCCAGGGGTCCGGAAAAACCTCAGCTTCGGGCGCCTCGGCCTCGCCTTTGGCCAGGGTAGGTTCTTTCGGTTTAACGTCATCGATCCCGTCTGTCATGTGGGCTTCTGGCCCCCCGGCCTCGCCTTTGGCCAGGGATGGTTCTTTCGGTTTAACGTCGTCGCTCCCGTTTGTCATCTCGGCTGCGGGCACCTCGGCCTCGCCTTTGGCCAGGGTTTGGCCAACTCCCCGCGCCGCCAGGCCAGCGATGGCCAGGGGCTCAGCCCAGAGATCCGGAAAAACCTCGGCTTCGGGCCCCCCGGCCTCACCTTTCGCCAGGGAAGGTTCTTTCGGTTTGGTGTCGTCGATCTCGTCTGTCATCTCGGCTTCGGGCACCTCGGCCTCGTCTTTCGCCGTGGTTTGGCCAACTCCCCTCGCCGCCAAGCCAGCGATGGCCAGGGGCTCAGCCCAGAGATCCGGAAAAACCTCGGCTTCGGGCCCCCCGGCCTCACCTTTCGTCAGGGGAGGTTCTTTCGGTTTGGTATCGTCGATCTCGTCTGTCATGATGGCTTCGGGCCCCTCGGGCTCAACTTTCGCCAGGGAAGGTTCTCTCGGTTTAATATCGTCGATCTCGTCTGTCATCTCGGCTTCGGGCATCTCGGCCTCATCTTTCGCCAGGGAAGGTTCTCTCGGTTTAATATCGTCGATTTCGTCTGTCATGGGGGCTTCGGGCGCCTCGGCCGAGTAGGCCGGGACTTGGGGAGAGGTGACACCCGTTAGGGCAAGGGAGGGAGGTCAATCGGTAACGGGGCACCAATTTTGGGAGTCGGCGGGAATAGTGTGAGCCGGGTCCATTCAAGGGGCGCTTGATTGCGGGGTTTCAGCCAGGGTCCCCTCCGGGTGCCCACCGTTTAGGCTTAAAGGTGGGCCCTTGTCCGTCAGTCAAGCGGGCGGGAAAGAATGGCCTTGATGTCCAGAAGCTCCTGAATGGCCTCTTTCAGTTCGTCGCTCTGGACCAGAGTCTTAGGCCCCGCTGGGGCCCCGAAGGGCTGGAAACCGACGAGCTGGGCCCAGGCGGGTTGGGGCCCAGTGGCCTTGATTTCAGTGGGGCTAGCCTCGGCTTCTGGGGAACGGGTTTGGGGCAAATCGCCCAATTCTGGGACAGCTCGGGCTGGGCCAGCTTGGGCCAGACTAGTCCGCTCCGAGACTGGTTGGTCCGAGACTGGCGGGGTTGGGTCTGGCAGGGCTTTACCGGAGAAAATGGTGCTTAGCCCTACGCCCAACTGACCGGGCACCAGGTCGGCCACCGCCCGCTGCAGGACCGGTTCTTCCGTGGACGGATTGTCCGGGGCTAGGTCGGACTCTTCGGTCCTTTCCGGGTCGAAGCCCTTCAGGCGCTTGCGGGCCCCGGCCACGGTGTATCGTTCATCGTGCAGGAGACGCTTAATCTCCTTAAATATCTCCAGGTGTTTAGCGGTGTAAAGGTTTCGTTTGTTTCCGAGTTTGATGGGAACTATCTGGGGAAACTCTTTGGCCCAGTAGCGAAGGACGTATTCCTCCACACCCAACTGCTCGGACAAATCTTTGGCTTTGAAAAATATTTTGTCGTATTTTGATTCGCTTTCCGAGCCCGTCAAAATTCTGCCTCCCCTAAACTCCCGAGGCCTTCGGCCTCGCCTTTGGCCGCAAGCATGACCCTGGCTTTGGCCCCGCCTCGGGCTTCAAGCATGACCCTGGCTTTGGCCCCGCCTTGGGCTTCAAGCATGACCCTGGCTTTGGCCCCGCCTTGGGCCTAAAGCTTGGCTTCACGCTTGATCGTCCGTCGCCTTGCCCGGGTCCGGGGCCCCTGGCCCGTCCGGTTCCGTGGCCCCCGTGTCAGCGTCAGCTTCTGGACCCGTTTCCGCCGAAGCGGCGTCGGCCGGGCCGGTTCCCCACGGGCCGGGTTCCCCCGGGACGTATTGGGGCAGGGCGGCCGCTCGCGACTGGATTATAAACTCGGCCATGGACGCCCGTAGACTCGGGCTCATGGCGAAAGAAAGCCTGTTTTTGGCCGGGACGTTGGCTAGCTTCCCGGTCTTGGGATTGCGCCCCGGCCGGGCCGGGGTGGGTTTGACTTGAAAGCTGCCCAAGCCGGACAAAACCACGCGCTCGCCGTTGCCCAAGCCCTTGGCCATGATGTCCAGAAACCGCTCCAGTATGTGCTTGGCGTCCTTGCGGGAGATGGCCAGGCAGTCGTGAAGAATCTGGATAATTTCGGCCCTGGTAAGGTCAGGTTCTTCCGTTAGTTTCAATGGCAACCCATCCGCAGGCAAGTGTCCGCCCAGGGTGTCGATCCGAGGAGGATCAGTCCATGAGTTTGGACGAAAAGACTTTTTTTGTGTCCGCCCAGGGTGCCGATCCGAGGAGGATCAGTCCATGAGTTTGGACGAAAAGACTTTTTTTGTGTCCGCCCAGGGTACCGATCCGAGGAGGTTCAGCCTCCGAGGATCAGCCCCTGAGTTCCGCCGAAAAGAGTTTTTTAAGGCTCAAGACGATACCGTTAAAATACCCGTTAACTTCCTCGTCCGTCAAGGTCCTGGTCGATTCCTGAAAAAATAGTCTCATAGCCAGGCTTTTCTTGTCCGGGGGAATGCCCTCGCCCTGGTAGAGGTCGAAGATGGTGGCCCGGGCCAGCGGCAAGGCCGGATCGGCCGAGAGGGCGGCCAGGACCTCGGAGGCCGGGACGTCGCGGTCCAGGACCACGGCCATGTCCCGGGTTACCCCCGGGTAATTGGACCAAAGCTTAAAGACCGTCGTCTTTTCCGGCGGAAGATCGTCGATGTCAATCTCGAAGGCGTAAACCCGGCCGCCGGCTTCCTTGAGGCCCAACTTTTCCCCGGCCTTGGCCGAAAGAAGCCCCAAATGTCCGACCGGCCGCCCTGCCAAGCTGACGGAGGCCGACTGGGTGGGATCGCCCCAGGCCGGTAGGCTTCCAGACTCGGACGAGAAGGCGATGGGCACCCCCAGCTCATCGGCCACCAGTTCCAGAAGGCCTTTGGCGTCCCAAAAATCGACCGGCCGTTTGGCCTCGTTCCATTGGCCCGAGCCCAGATCCCCGGCCAGCACGGCCGCCAGGCGCTGACCCTCCAGAGGTTTACCCCCCTTCGGGTCGGCGATAAAGGCCGTGCCCAGCTCGAAGATGGCGGCGTCTCGCTGGCTGTGGTACTGGTTCAGGCGCAAGGCCGAAAGGAGCCCTGGCAGTAGGCTGGGCCGCAAGACCCCATGATCCTCGGAGAGGGGGTTTAAGACCGGAACTAGGCCGGTTCGCCAAGGATGATCCTTGGGAAGGTCCATCTGGTCGGTAAAAACGCGGTTAACGAAAGAAAAGGTCACCGCCTCGCAGAGTCCCGCCCCGCACAAAACCGTTCTGAGCTTTTCCCGTAGCCGGTAAGAGGCCGGTGGCGGCGAAGCCGGGGCCGGCGGCTTGGGGAGGGTGGTGGGGAGGTTTTCGAAATCCAAAAGCCTGGAGACCTCCTCGAAGAGATCCACCTCCCGGGTAAGGTCCGGCCTAAAGGTCGGCAGCGAGGCCTCGTAGAGTCCCTGGCCGGTCACGGTCAGCCCAACGCCGATGGCCGTAAGGACCCGTTCCACCTCGGGCTCGCCGTGGTCGGTCCCCAGAAGGGCGTTGCATTTTTTGACGGAAAAGTTAACGGTCTTTGGCCTGACGGTTATGGGGTAGGCGTCCAGACGGCCCTTGGCCACCGAGCCCCCGGTCAGCTCGGCGATCATGGCCGCCGCCCGGTCAACGGCCAGATGGCACAGATTGGGATCGAGCCCCCGCTCAAAGCGATACGAGGCGTCGGTGGAAAGGCCCAAGGAACGGGAGGTGCGGCGGATGGTGGCTTGGTTGAAAGAGGCCGCCTCCAGGAAAACGTCGGTGGTGGACTCGTCCACCTCCGTGTTTTGCCCGCCCATGACCCCGCCTATGCCCACGGCCCGAAGCTCGTCGCAGATCATGATATTGCGGTCAGCCTTAAGTATCCTAGGCTGGCCGTCCAGGGTAGTGAACATCCGCCCAGCCGGGTAGACTTTGACGATTATCTTGGGGCCGGCTATCTTGGCCAAGTCAAAGGCGTGGAGGGGGAGGCCAATCTCCAGCATGCAATAATTGGTGACGTCAACGATGTTGTTGATGGGCCGCAGACCGGCCGAGAGGAGCCTGGCCACGACATAATCCGGGCTGGGTCCCGGGCTGGCCCCGTTGATGACCCTTCCGGTGTAACGGATACAGTGCTCAGGGTCCTCAATGGCCACGGATATTTGATCAAAGGCAGACTTATCAGATTCTTTAAGATTATATTTAGGCTCCCCCAGGGGCCGACCCAATATCGCCGCCAGATCCCGGGCAATGCCCATAATGGACAAGGCGTCGGCCCGGTTGGGGGTAACGCTAATGTCCAGCACAAGATCGCTTTTTTTCAAAATCTCGCTTAAGGGCGTGCCTGGGGCGGCCCCGGGGGCTATCTTGTCGATGGGCATGACCCTGGAGGCGTCCGTCGAAAGGCCTATCTCGTATTCGGATACCAGCATCCCTTGAGAGGCGACCCCGGAGATGATCCGTTCCTTAATCGGCCCCGCGGGCAGCTCGGTACCCACCAGGGCCAGCGGATAGGCCAAGCCCATATCGACCAAAGGATCGCCGCAAAGGACCTGAAACTTGCCCTTGTCCCCGGCCGAGACTTCCAAAAGTCTCAAGGCCCCGCCGAAGTCTTTGATCCGGGTAACTTGGCCCACCACAACCGTTTGGAGGAAAGCGAAGCGATCCTTAATGTCCTCGACCTCCAAGCCGGCCATGGTCAAACGGTTGGCCACCTCCTCGGGGGCCAAGTCGCCCAATTCGACATACTCTCCCAGCCAGGCTAACGACGCCAGCATCTGTCTTCCTTTCTCCCAACAATCCCAGTTCCCCACCCGCCATGGCGGGCAGGGTTCGGCCAAAGCCGCGCCCCCAAAGCGGGGCGGCCAGTGCCCGCCCCTAAAGGCCGGTGGCCAAAGCCAAGCGGCCGGGGTGGCCTACGCATTGATGTCAGTTATGTTAACAAAGATTTAGTTAACTTGCAAACAATCGGGCTAAAGCGGGTTAAATCTGGTTAAAACCCGACTTTACGATCCCCTTTAGCAAAAAAGTCTCTATCGTCTTACCCATTGGGAAGAATAAACCTTCCCATAAACGACCGTCCAGAAAAAATAGCCTCAACGGAGTTTACTTTCCCGGTTCCTGGGGTTCGCCGCTAGCCTCGGTCCTCTCGGTCCCGGTCTTGGCCTTGGCCTTGGCGCCGCCGTTGCCGTTGCCGTCGCCTTTACCGTTTCCGTTGCCAATACCCTTGACCTTGCCGCCCCCGTTGCCGTTACCGTTACCGTTGCCGAGCTTGATTTCCCTGACGGCGGCCACCGAATAGAGGCGGTTGACGGCGTTGACGTAGGCCCTGACGCTGGCCTTGATGACATCGGTCGAGGCCCCGTTGCCTTGGGCCTTCAGCCCGCTCAGGGACAAGACCACTTGGGCCTCGCCCAGGGCGTTGGAGCGCTCCGAGGTGGCCATGATCCTGAAGGACTCCAGCTTGGGGTCGATGCCGATGATTCTCTTAACGGCCGAGTAGGCGGCGTCCACCGGGCCGTTCCCGGTGGCGGCGTCCATAAGCTCGACCCCGTCATGGACTAAGACGATGGTGGCCGTGGTCAGCCCAGGGCCCACGAACACGGTGTATTCTTTCAACTGGTAATGGAACTCGGGTTTAACGGAAAAGATTTCGTCGGCGATGATGGCCTCGATGTCCCCGTCGGTGGCTTCCTTCTTTTCGTCGCAAAGGCGCTTGAAGCTCTCGAAGGCCTTGGTCAGTTGGATGTCGTCAAGGTGGTACCCCAAAGACTCGAGCCTGTCTTTAAAAGCGTGGCGGCCTGAATGCTTGCCCAAGACCATTACCGCCGGGGTGCAACCCACGTCCTCGGCCCGCATGATCTCATAGGTCTCCCGGTTGGCCAAAACCCCGTGTTGGTGGACGCCGGCCTCATGGGCGAAGGCGTTGGCCCCGACCACGGCTTTATTGGGCGGGACAAATACCCCGGAGAGCCTGGATACCAGCCGGCTTACCGGGTAAAGGCGTTTGGTGTCTATGTTGGTGAGGAGCTTGTAGTACTCGGAGCGAGTCTTGAGGCCCATGACCACTTCCTCGATGGCCGAGTTGCCGCCCCTTTCGCCCAAACCGTTGACCGTGCCCTCGACCTGCCTGACCCCGGCCCGTATCCCGGCCAAAGCGTTGGCCGTGGCCAAGCCCAGATCGTTATGGGTGTGCACAGAATAAATTACGTTTTCCGGGGCGTCGACCCCTTCGATGATGGCCCGGCACAACTTCATGAACTCGTCGGGCATGGCATAACCGACGGTATCGGGTATGTTCAATATAGTGGCCCCAGATTCAACGGCTATTTTAAAAACTTTAATTAAAAATTCCACGTCCGAGCGGCTGGCGTCCTCGGCCGAGAACTCCACCTCCCGCAAGAGCGAACGGGCCAGGCTCACCCCGGAACGGGCCTCGGCCATGACCTCTTCCTGGGTCATTTTGAGCTTGTATTCCATGTGGATGGGACTGGTGGCCAAAAATACGTGGAGCCTGGCGTTCTCGGCCGGGGCCAGGGCCTGGGCCGCCGCCCGGATGTCCCCTTCCTTGGTTCTGGCCAGACCGCAGACGGTAGCCTTTTTTATCTCCCTGGAAATGGTCTGGACGCAGCTAAAGTCCCCGGGACTGGCCGCCGGGAACCCGGCCTCGATGACGTCGATGCGCATTTTTTCCAGCTGCCGGGCGATCTGAAGCTTTTCGGCCACGTTTAGGTTGACGCCGGCGGCCTGCTCGCCGTCCCTGAGGGTGGTATCAAAAAAGTAGACTCTATTCTGGTCGAACATGGAATTTTCCTCCAAATCAATGGAACCTGGCGTCCTCCGTGGACGCCGGGCCTCCGGCCCCGCCCCCCCGGCCATGACCCCGGCCTGGGGCCAGTCCCGTTACGGGACAAGGGACGGACACTGGGACGGCGACATAAAAAAAGCCGGGAAAACCCGGCCTAAAAGAACGCGCCTTATCGCTTTTAGCTTTAAGCGCACCCTCCCAGGCCGGATGGCCGGATAAGGCTAAGGAGCGCGCTTAATAGGAGGGGAGCGGCCGAAACGATGCCGTCGGGGCATAAACCGGCCCCCAAGGCCAAACCCAGGCCCACAAATTTCGGCGATAAAACCTTTTCGCCTTTCATGGCCATCCCTTTCTCCCGCGACGGACCCGAAGATTCGGGCCGTTTTAAAATCTTAAGAACAATACCTAATAATTGGTAAAAGATCAAGCGAAAAATCGACCCCCGCCTCGGTAGCCCAAGGTGGCCTCTTTTAAACTTTTGGGCGGCGGTCCCCCGGCCCCGGCGGCCTCGAAGGCGGCCAAATAATCCGGCCATTCCAACTCGGCCAAGGCCGGACACAAGTTTTGGGCCTCGGCGAAGGCCCCAGGACCGCCAAGCGGCCAACGGTAGAAGGGCCAAGCCAAACACGAAAGCGGCTTCATGGGCTCAATCAGGCAAGCCCGGTCTAAGGGTTCGTAAAACAGGCAATAGCCATCGGCCCCGCTCTTGACGGCCCAGACCGGGCCGTCCCGCTCCAAAAACCTTTCGACGAATTCAACCCGTCCCAAGCCCATTAACCCGGCCAAGCCATCGATTTGCCAGCCGTTTACCCAGGCCCCGCCCCGGCCCCGGCAGCAATCGCCGCACCGTTGGCAGGCGAAGGCCGGTCCCCGGCCAGACCCCGGGCCCGTCCCCCGGCCAGGGCCCTGGCCCGAACTTTGGCCCGATTTCCCGGAACCCGGACCCGACCCCGTCAATCGTCCCGCCTGGACCAGGGCAGCAGCGATGAACGCCTGCCGTTGTAGCGGCTGGGATCGTAGAATTTGTCAACGTCAACCAAAGCCAGCCGTTCTATGGCCTGCTTAAGGGAGACAGAGGTGATATGGCCTTCCCGGTAGGCGACCATCCGCCCAAAGTCCTCTTCCAGTATTAAATCCACGGCGGCTATGCCAAAGTACCGGCCCATAAGCCGGTCCCGGGCCGAGGGGTTGCCTCCCCTCTGGATATGGCTCAACACCACGTGGCGGGTCTCGAAACCGGTCAGTTCCTCCAGCCGCTTGGCCAAATTTTCGCCGATGCCTCCCAAAACTTTGTGCCCAAAGCTGTCGACCTTGTCGGAGAGGTAAACCTCGTCTTGGCCCTTTATCTTGGCCCCTTCCGAGACGACGACGATGTCGTAACGCACCCCGGCCTGGCGGCGCTTCTCCAAGAGAGAGGCCACCTTGTCAACCTCGAACTCGTATTCGGGTATCAGTATGACGTGGGCACCCGAGGCCTGGCCACCCTCCAGGGCCAGCCAGCCGGCGTGGCGTCCCATGACCTCGACCACGAAAAGCCGGTTGTGGCTTCCGGCCGTGGTCCTCAGACGATCGACTTCCTCGGTTATGACGTTTAGTGCCGTATCGTAGCCAAGCGTATAATCCGTGCCGTTTAGATCCCTGTCTATGGTCTTGGGAATGCCCACGACTTTCTGACCCAAATCGTGATAGAGCTTATAGGCCACGGATAACGTGTCTTCACCGCCGATGGCCACCAAAGCGTCAAGTCCCATGGCCTTGATGTTTTCCACACACTTTTGGCCCTTGTCAATCTTGGGGTTAAAGGGGTTGGTCCGGGAACTGCCCAACACCGTGCCCCCCTGGCGATCCCAAGTCCGTACCACCAGCTCATCCAGCTGGGTAACCCAGCGACTGACCGAATCGGGATCCCCGGGTTCGATCTCAATCAAGCCGCGCCAACCTTCACGAATGCCCCAAACTTCCAACTGCTCCCCGTTGTGGGTAGCCAAATTGGGATCGGTGGCGGTTTTTGTTACCCATTTAATCGCGCTATTCAACCCGGCGCAATCGCCCCCACCGGTCAAGACGCCAATCCTTCGAACCATAAAAAAGCTCCTTAAATAAATTCTCCGCCCCGCCAAAAGCCTTGATTTTTGGGCGGTATCCTGGCCGGCCATCCGCCAAACCTTGGCTATGATAGCATATTTTCAGAGCCCTTTGATAGAACCATTTTATCCTTGGGTGACCAAATCTCCCCTCACTTTCTAAACCCCCCGCCGCTTTCTAAACCCCATCGCTTCCCAAACTCCCGCCGCTTCCTAAACCCGCCGCTTCCCAAACCCCCGCCCATTACCAAAACCACCACGCTTTCTAAACCCCGCCGCTTCCCAAACTCCCGCCGCTTTCTAAACCCCGCCGCTTCCCAAACCCCAGCCATTCCGCTAAGGGCGGACCATTTCCCGCTTGCCCCATAAGCCAAGACCCCGCCACTGTCAAAGTTCCCAAACCATCAACCCCGCCGCCTCACCAAGCTGGGCCGCTAGCCCGCTCCCGGCCCCAGAACCGGCACCGTCCCTGGCCATTCCCGGGCCCCGATCTTTATTTTAAGCACACCGGTCAGCTAAATTCTACCTTTTACTAGTCAATTTGCGCCTATCAATCCCTCTCAACACTTATTATTGATGCTTTTTTTTATTTTTTGTATAATACGCTTATACAAAATCGAATCGGTCCCCTCAGTTTGCCCTTGAATGGCCGGCGCTTTTTTCTTATTATATCCAGGTTATGTTCGTCACCGGGAAGGCCCTGAATAGCAAGGCCATTGGCCGCTCCAGAGGCACCCCGCCCATTTTTTCCCTGCCAGGCGACCAGCGGGACTAACCCGACGCGCCCGGCCTTAGGGGAGTTATCGTTTTGAACAATTACCTTTTCGTAAACCCGCCGATAAGAAAGCCCCGGCTTTCGTCTCTCGGCGCAGCGCCCCAATCGTTTTCGCCGGCCAAACTTGGCCGTCGCCCGAAAAAGATCCGTGGGGATTTACAGCGAGGACCTATCATGGTTTACCAACCCGCCAACCCAAGAAAGCGCTGTCGGGCCAACGCCACGCGCCCATTGGCCAAACTGTCAGGCCCCAACGAACCCTTGGCCTCCTTTTATTTGCCTGTTTACTGCTTATCGCTGGACCAAGCCAACACAGGCCCTAACGATTGCCTTCTATTCGACTTGCCCCAACCCAATCAACGCGTTTACGATTACAAACTAGTCCGCTTTTTACAAGGAAAAGTATTGACAAGCCCCAAAAATTGCGATTATTTTTGTTCAAAAATTACCACTTTTTTTTTCCCCAACCTTGAAGTAATCTGGCCTATCAAATACATTAAACTTATACCCTTTCTTTCTAATCTATTCTCTAAATTCTCTTCAACGTTTTTCGCCCCTACCAAGACATCATCGGTAACCGCAAACCCATCCCCCCGACTCGGCCAACGGCAGTCCTTGCCCAAAGCGGCAACCCCGGCCGGGATCGACCCGGCTTTCTTTCCCCAAACCGAGCCACTGCCCACACCAGCGGCCTGGCCATGGGCCCCAAAGGTCCAACGCCATCCATCGCCCACCGCCCGCGAAAGAACGGCCAAAGCGCCCTTCGGCAGCGATTCTGGGAAAGGGGGGCAATCATGATAACGACCCACAGTTATCCCAGGTATGACTTGGAGGCTAGGCTTCTGGCCAGCTATTTCCGCAAACATGAATCCGAAATCACTAGGGAGCGGCGGACTGAGCTTTTGTTCCGGTTCTTTAAGGACCGTACCATATACGTACCTATTGATTCAAAATGGAACTTTCAAAACAAACTAGTCGAAACAAGCGCCATCATTAACATAGCCTTGGATTACGTCAACGAAGACCCGGAATTTACCAATGGCGAATCCCTAGCCGCCCATGATGTGGTAACCGTTATATACAGCGACTTTAACCTAGGGTTAAATCATACCGTCATAAACAAATATTTAAAAACAAACCGTACTTTGCTCTTAAAACACATGCCGGCGACGACTTACTTTTACCTTCTTTCCCTTCAGCAGAAGACGATCGTTTTTTTCAATTTCAAATCCCCCTATTCCCAAATAAAGCTTTCCAAGGAAGACATCAACGAGCTGTCCAATGCCTTCAAAAACGCGCACAAAAACGCGAGACTCTTAACGATCGACAGTAAACCGATCCCCTTTCCACCGCCACGGCTCAGCATTAATGAATTGTTGAGCGACCCCGATTTCGAGAAAACCTTACCCACTCCCCTCCCTAGAGAGTTTGACCGCTACACGGCCAACCAACTGATCTTTTTTTGGGCCATCATCGTCAAAAGGAAAAAATACCCTCGCTGGATCGGCAACGTTTTTTTGCACAATTTCAGCCAAAATCAAATTTGTTATCATACTACTGCCTATATTCATCATAATTTCATACGCAACACCGCCGCAAACTTTAATTACTTGCGAATCGGTCAATTACCCACGGAGCCTTATCGGAGAGATCCGTCAAAGTGGCCCATACTCCAAGCATCGGATGGGTCGTATTTTAGCGTAGACAAAGACGCCACCACCGCCTTTGGCCTAGTCCTTCGAAACGACGTCGATATGAAAGACCGTGGCATTATAGGCAAAAATATCCCAGATGAGTGGAAAGACGAAGCTTTTTACAGCGACTCCAACGATCCCAACGACTTTGACATGAAAGACCATGACAATATAGAAAAAAATATCTCAGATGAGCGGAAAGACGAAGTTTTATTCGCCAATCCCTGTTCTGACGACGACTCCGACGATGATAACGATGACGAAGTTTTATTCGCCAATCCCTGTTCTGACGACGACTCCGACGATGATAGCGATTTTGCCCCTGA
Organism: Deltaproteobacteria bacterium; assembly: GCA_031257955.1. Taxonomy (GTDB): domain Bacteria; phylum Desulfobacterota; class Desulfarculia; order Adiutricales; family Adiutricaceae; genus JAIRNQ01. The sequence goes on from JAIRNQ010000348.1 coordinate 17,420, forward strand.
GAAACCCTTCGAGGACAAAAAGGACGATGAAGGCAACTATGATGATAACGAGCTCTCTACCGGTAACAGTGACGAAACTGGGAACAAAGGTGAGGATAACGAGGAGCTCACCGAAGACGACTACGACAAAAACATAGACCGCTTGGGGGCTCTGATCAACGGCGTTACAAACGGTCCTGGGGAACTGGCCGCTGTGGACGAGACCGAACCGGCTACGGAGGAACTACCGCCTCCGATGCCCACCGAGGCAACTTTCGCCACCGCCCCAAACTCCGCCCCTGACTCCAACTCGAGCGCCGACGCCCCAATCCCCACCACTGACGCCGTCACCGACGCGGCCCCAAGCTCCGCCCCTGACGCTAGCTCGAGCGCCGACGCCCCAAGCCCCACCACTGACGCCAACCCAAGCTCGGTCGATGAAGTTGCCAACCAGACCACCGGCCCGGAGGACGATAAAACTCCATCAACCGAGCCGCCAACCGAGGGCACCGAAACCCAAGCCGTAACCTATCCCAAAGGCCCGGTCCCGCCGATTTTTCCCAAAATCCCGGACTTGCCGATAATACTTGACTTAATAGCCAAGCATCATAGGGCCACAGTCAAGGCCAAGCCAGGAAAACCTCACCGCATTAACAAGCAAAATTTGACCATAAATGGCGAACATATTCTGATCCCGGTCAGTCGGTATAATGAGTTTGTATCTCTGTACGCTGACTTAGAAGAGTTAAAGAGGAACAACTATAGACTTATAAATCAAGTGAACCATCTTCAAAACAGTGTCAATGACGGAAACTCGGATAGCACGTCTCACTCCGAGCGACTTAAAGCCATCGTGAACGAACGAAAGGCCATCCAACTCGATCGCCAAAAGCTTCTCGATGAACTGGCAGAGTTGAAGCGCAAATACTCCGAAACGGTATCCAGTCTGGAACCTTTCAAAGTCAAAATTCAGGAATTGGAAAAGGAACTCGAGGCCCTGAAAGCTGAAAATGAGGAGATTAACGCCAAACTTGTGGACGCCAATACCCTCCTTGCCGACTTCCAAGCTGACCCCGATGACATAATCCTAGAAAACCTTGAACTTAAACATTCCCTGGAGCTGGCCCACAACAAAAACAAAGAAATCCAAGCCCAACTTTCGGCCAAAACCCTGGCCCTAAATGACGCTAACATATCCATCACTGAATATATCCGGGAGAATGCCATCCTTCAATCTGACTTGGATAACGCCGGCGAGTGGATTTATCCCGATAACCTATACGACGTGGTTAAAGCCGGCAAGCAATATTACAGCGCCCGGCTCGTCTTTCACGACCGGGTCAACCAGTCCATCGCCGCCTTCTCGCAAGCCGAGTCGGAAAAAAAATATCGCATCATCCCAGAGGCGGTCAGGATGGTTAAAGCCCTTTCCGATACCATGTTCAAGCTTAAGTTCATCGATGGCAACTTCTCGGAGGATAATTTCACAAATCTGACCGGGATCCCTTTCTCCATGACCGAGCGCAAAACTACAAAACGCGAAAAGGAAATCGAAAAGTCAAGAACCTGTCGTTACAAAGGACAAGACGTTATCTTCTATCCCCATTTAAAGGCATCGTTTCAAGGAGTTGAATTTAGAATTCACTTCCAGTTTCTGGAATCAGAGAGGAAAATCCTCATCTGCCATATCGGCGGACACCTCCCCACCGCCGGGACCAGACAAAAGAGTTAACGGGCGGACACCAAAGTTCTTCAACCCATTTTAGTTTTTACTCATCTCAGTCCTTACCGCCTTTCCCTGGCGGCCAGGGCTGGCCCAAAACCGGACCTTGTCCCCAGGCGGGCCGATATTTCACTTGACACGATCCCCTCACCTGGGGTAAGTTATGGCCCAGCCTCCGGCCCAACTGGGCCATCGCTCCGTTTGGCTTTGCCCAAACTGCCTTTGACTGCCCACCTTTAGCCGGCGTAGCTCAGTGGTAGAGCAGCTGATTCGTAATTAGCAGGTCGCGGGTTCAAATCCCATCGCCGGCTCCAGTAATTTCAAGTGGTTATCTTAAATATTTTCAATCGCTCTTCTTCTTTCTTCTAACGTATTTCTAACATCTTGCGGCACGGTTTTTGCTCAAGGAAAAAGCCCATGGATAGCGAACTTTCCATGGGCTCTTTTTTTGCCTATGCGGCCCGACCGGGGTAATCATCGCGTCGCCATCATCACTGGCGGGGACAAATTGTAAAAAGGCTCTGGACCCACGGTCGAAAGCCCTACCGTTCCGGTAGGCGGGGTTTTTGGACTGTCAAAACCTTTGCTTTAACGACCTAATTCTAGTTTTGCAATGGTGAGGGCTGGTATCGGTCATATCGTATGATGATCCTTTCTTGACAATCCCAAAATTTTCCTATATTATTACGCTACAAACGGCAATCTATATCATAGTTTTTTGACGGCCAAAGCGAATTCCTTGGGGACATTTGGCCGCTGTCAATTAGCCCTTTTCATCGACCGTCCATCGCTTAAGCCGTTTCAGCCAAGGCGCGTCGGGCCTGTCGGTGGTTTTTCGTGGGCCTTGCGGTCCAACGGCGCCCAGCCATTTTAGGAGAGAGGGCATGATTCTTATCGGCGAAAAAATTAACGGTACCAGATCTAAAGTCGGCGAAGCAATAGTGGCCAGGGACGCGGTTTTTATCGAAGACTTGGCCAAAAAACAATACGAGGCCGGCGCCAAATACCTGGACGTCAACGCTGGGACCTTACCGGCCCGCGAACCGGAAGATCTGGTCTGGCTGGCCGAGCTAGCCCAAAAGGCCGCCCCCGAAGCCATACTTTGCCTCGACAGCGCCAACCCCGCCGCCCTGGAAGCCGGCTTGAAAGTTTGTTCAAAAATACCGATGATTAACTCTCTGTCCGGAGAAACGGCCCGGGTGGAAGGGGTCCTTCCCTTGGCCGCCAAATATGGAACGGAGCTGGTTGTCCTGGCCCTGGACGACAACGGCATACCGGAGACGGTCGAAAAAAGGGTCGAAATCGTTAGCCGCCTCATAGGCCTTTGTCGAGATCAAGGAATCGACGAGGAAAAACTTTTCGTCGATCCCCTAGTGCTGTCAGTCAGTACCGGCATCCACTACGGACGGGTTACCCTAAACACGATGAAGACGGTAAAGAAAGAATTCCCTAAAGTTAAACTGACCTGCGGGCACAGCAACATTTCCTTCGGTATGCCCCTGCGGTCCATGGTTAACCAGGCTTTCATGGTCCTGACCGTTGAGGCTGGGCTTGACAGCGCCATCGTGGACCCGGAAAACCGTAACCTCATTGGAATGATGAT